>CAYHTT010000006.1:0-26263 GCA_964359725.1 Candidatus Woesearchaeota archaeon
GTTCCTACTATATCAGAATTTGCTACCCTGATAATGCCTTTAATATTTTCCATTTCGTTAAAAACTTAAGAATTGGTTTATAAATCTTTTTGTTAAATAAATTTTTATAGTTTATGTTATCAAGTTTTAATAAAATGGGTTATCAAATTATAGAAATAAAAGCAACGCATAATGATCATAATTATGTTAGAAATATATTAAAATTTAGAAATGCCGTATTTATTGGCTTAGATCATCAAATTGACATTTATTTTAATGTAACAAATGGAAGATTAAAATTACGTAAAGGCAATATAGAGAATAATCTAATATACTATAAAAGAGAAGATAAAGCTGGTCCAAAACTTTCTAAACCGATTTTATTTAAATCAAATCCAGAATCCGAATTAGAAGAAATCTTAACTAAATCTCTGGGTGTTCTTATTGTTGTGGATAAAACTAGAGAAATTTATTTTATAGATAATATAAAATTTCATTTAGATAATATAAAAAATTTGGGTAGTTTTGTTGAAATTGAAGCTATAGATAAAGAAGATAAATTTAGTAGTGATGATTTATCAAAACAATGTCAAGAATACATCGCTTTGTTTAAAATATCTAAAGAAAGTCTTATTTCCGTATCATATAGTGATTTATTATTAAATAAATTTAAATAATTTACTGATTAACAAATAAACTATGTTTATCTTCTTGCTTTATCTCCATTAAAATTCTTTTTGCAATGGTTTTTTCAGGATCTGGCATTAATTTAACTCTTTTCTTTATATCATCAAAATTCTCAAACTTTTTTTCCTCCCTTTTTTCAATAATTTCCCACATATGTTTTTTTCCAATTCCTGGTAATAATTCTAATTGATGTCTTCTAGTATTTATTGGACCAGCTATATTAAAGAAATTAATAAATTTTTGTTCATGTTTTTTAACTAATTCCTCAACAATATAATTTAATTCTTCTTTTGCTGTTTGAGTTAATCTTTCATAATTAACTTTGCCATAAATATGGTGTATCTTATCTCTTTTACCCTCGCCAATATAAACTTCTTCATGAGGCTGTAAGAAATTACCTTTTTTAGGAACAACTTCAAGCAATACAAAATGTTCTTTTCCTATAGCTTGTGCTATTGGAGTCTTTAAATGACCTGGTTTCGTGTCGAAGGGGTGCCCATTCGGCAAAAAATCCAATACTACTGCATATTCTTCTTTTGCTTGAGTTTTGAACATTTTTATTTTGAATTAGGTTTAACATTTTATTTTATTGCATTAAGTATCTTCTGTATATCTTCTTGTTTTATTGTTATATTCTCGCCAGCAAATACCAGCTTTAAGCTTTCTATGTCCTTGGGCATTATATCTAATACCTTTACAATATGCCTATCTTTAAGTCTAGGTATATTTAACTTAGTTAATTCTTCTTTTAATTTAATAGCTTCTTTACTTTTTAGTTCTGAAAATCTTGCTAAATAATCATAAGTTTTTTGTGCTTTTATATTTAGTTCTTTATCTCGTTTTTTAATTTCTTCTATTTTTTCTTTTAATTCAGCCATCGTTACAGGAACTTCATTTACTATTTCGACGTTTGCCATTCTTATGTTTTTTTTAAATGTATTGGATGTACTATCAGAGTTTTTAATTTTCCTCCATCTTTAATTTCAACTTTATAGCATATACCTTGTTTAGCTTTTACTATACCAACTTTATTATGGAATCTTGGATGATACATTGCTTTTTGATAAGCTGGCTCTGCATTTAATGTAACTTTATCATTTAAATTAAAGTTTTGTAAATATCTTGCTAAGCTAATCTTGCCATGCTGCCTAGGATCTTTTCTAAGTTTGCTTCTAGTTTTTCTTCTAAAACCACCAATTCGTTTAGTCATTTCAGCTATTTAAGAATTTGGATTTATAAATTTAACTAATTTCCTCGAGGATTTTTGAAAGTGATTTATCTAAAGCAAAAAATAAATTAAAGTTTATTACTTCTGCATTATATGGCTGTCCATTAACCATCGCTTTAGCTTGAATTTCATATTTACTTGCATGTATTTGCTTTAAATGCAAATGTAAACTTTCAAATTTGCCTGTTTTTTCCTGCATTTTTTTAACATAATTTCCAGTAAGTTTTTTAATAACAATCATCTTTGCTGGCTCAAGTTCTTTAAAACCAGCAAGAGAAATATTACCGCCTAGCTGTATAGTGTCATCCATATAAAATTAGAATGTTTGCAGATTATAAAAAGATTTCTTATTTAAATAGAGTAGTAATTATATCAAAATCAGTCAAGCAATTAACTCTATTATAGTATTTATAATTTTCATTTAATGGAATTAGTTGATTATTAAATGAAGTAGTATAGATTTTTGGCAAGGGTACATGCAGTACTTTAATTCCAGCTTCTAATGCCACAGCTACATCATCTAAAGAATCTGTGCCAAAGATAGTTGATTCAGGGTTTTTTATTATATTTGCTAACTCGTATGGTGTTTTCTGGGGTAAAATATATATATTTTCTTTTTTTGCAAACCATCTCCATAAATTAAAATAATTTATTTTTTTAAATTGATATTCTCTTTGACCTTTGCTTATTACTCCTAATTTTACTCCATTCCCTTTTAAATAATCCATTAATTTTATGTAACCAGGCATTAGGTCTTGATCATAATAAACTTCTATATTAAATGGGCCCATACCAATTTCAAATATTTTTTCTTCAATTTCTTTTCTTGGCTCTATTCCTATTAAACGTGCTACTTCTTGATATGTTTTAACTAAACTTTGTGGAAATCTTTCTATAATATGGTAGCCATGTTCATGCTCTATTAAATCTGTACTATCTAATATCTCTATTACTTTTTCAAGTGCAGGAAATTTTTGACCGAATTCATCTGCCATAATATTTATCGCTTTTACTCTAGCTCTTTCGTAATGCGGAGTAGTAAGAAATGCGAAATCGTCTAAATCAGAATAAAATGTTTTTATCATTTAAAAAAACAATTCAAAAAAATTTATAAAATTAACTTAATACTTTAGAAACATAAACACCATCATTTTTATAACCTAATGTACGATAATATTCTTTAACTCCAATACCAGAAATAACTAATAGTTTCTTAATATCAAATTTTTCTCGAGCGATTTTTTCAGCTTCATTCATTAATTGCTTTCCTAAACCACGATGTTGAACTTCACCTTCTTTATCTAAAGCGGTTGCTGCTCCATAAACATGTAACTCTCTTATACCAGCTGAATTAGAGATAATTTCTTGTCTAAATGGCTTATAAGGAATTCTTAATCTCACAAAACCAAGTAAGATATCATTCTTAATATCTTCAGCAGAGATAAAAATTTCTTGTCCATTACTTGCATCGTATTCATAATTTAAAATTTTAACATTATCCAAATCAACATTTCTATCACGAGGCTCTCTACATCTAATACAATTGCATTTTATTCCTTTTTTCTTTAATAATTCTTTAATATACTGTCTTAAATTTGTTCTATTAACACCAGCGGCAGTAAATTTTGTCGGTATATCTCTTTGAATTCTCATTATTCTACAATATTTAGGAATATATTTTTTAGCTTCTGAAATTATTTCAGCTGCTTCTTCTAAACTAATTGGATTAAATTTTCCTAATTTCCATAATCCATATAAACCAGTACCAGGCATAACTAAACAAGGATAAATTTTTAATGAATCTGGTTTGTAATTAGGATTAGCAAATAGTTCTTTAAACATTCCAACATCTTTTTCATAATTAGATAATGGCAAACCAGGCATCATGTGATATGTTACTTTTAGAAAAGAATCTTTCATTAATTGTGTAGCTTCGATTGTATCTTGTAAAGTATGACCACGATTAGTAATTTTTAGAATTTCATCGTATAATGATTGAGCACCTATCTCAACTCTTGTAGTTCCTAAGCGTAACATTTCATTAATATGTTCTTGCTTACCATAATCTGGTTTTGTCTCTATAACTAATGCTACAATTCTACATTTTGCTGTTTCATTTTTTAATTGTTCCTCTTCTAAATTACAATTATCTTTTAAAGCAAGTAATTTTTCATGTACTTTTTTTATTCTTTCTTCACTTTTAAAATCAGAATTTAATTCAAAAAATTCTATAAACTTATTAAATTGAAACTTATCATTAATAAAAAATATATTGCTAAAATCATTAAATGCTTTATAGGCATATTTAATAAAATTTTCAATATATTCTTTAGGCGCACTTAAAAAAGTTCCACTCATTATGATTACTTCACATTTACTAAAATCATGATTAAGTAAAGCATATTGTTCTAATCTATTAAATACTTGTAAATAAGGATCAAATTTATTTCTTATTGCGCGCATAGATGCTGGCTCATTTCCTGTATAACTTTGTGGCACGTCTCCAAAATAACTTCCAGGACCGCCAGGACAAAAAATGCAAGTTCCATGTGGACATTTCATTGGCGCAGTCATAATTGCTACTGGTGCAACTCCAGAAATAGTTCTACTGGGCTTAGTTTTAATATTACTTTCAGGATTTTGTATTAATAATTCTGTATTTTTTGGAATTTTAGATAAATGATATTTTCTAGCTATTTTAATCTTTATTTTATCAAAATCCTTTTCATCTTTATTTTGAATAATTTCTTGATATGCTTCTTGCATAATAATAATTTATATTAAGTATTTATTAAACTTTTGAAAACCTTTAAATATCATTTAATTAATTCAATTTTATGAAAAAATCTACTTTAAATTATTTATTAGAAAAACCAGAAGTTAGTATTTGGAAACGTGGATTTGCTTTTTTAATTGATATTTTAATTATCCAGTTTATAGTAAATTTTAGTTTTCGTTCGCAAATCGAAAAACAAATTAGTAATGGTAATCTTATAGAAGTTTATAATTTAATAAATCAAAATTATATTTTGTATCAGCCTTTTATATTAAAATTATCAATTGTTACAGCTTTACTTTCATTGATTTATTTTACGTTATTAGAATGGAAACTTAATCAAACTCTTGGTAAAATGTTATTAAAAATTAAAGTTATGCCAAAAAGATTAAAATTCTGGCAAGCTTTAGTAAGAAATTTATCAAAATCAACATTCTTTATTAATTATACATCATTCATATTTTTAGTAGATTTATTTTATTTAGGATTTACAAAACAAAGGTTATTTGATAAACTGGCAAAAACTAGTTTAGCTAAGGTAAAGCTTAAATGATTTTCTAATTTAAATTATTTATGGAAATTAAGCCTATAAAAATTGAAAAATTTAAAAGTGTATTTGAAGTTTCAAGAGAAAATTTAGAAACATTAGTTCAACATTCTAGGATAATAAAAGCTCGTAAACAATTAAAGAGTTTTTATGATGATGATTTTCATGCCCTTGAAAGATTACAATTTCAAAATTATTTTTTAATTCTAGGTTTAAAAGAATTTGAAAAAGATAATTATATAAATTTTAATGGTGTAAAAATTAGTAACAACCCTTATCCAGGGATTGTTGAATTAATTATTAAAGATTTAGAACACAAAACTTCTATTAGATTTGCATATGCTGCTTATTTATTAATGATTCAAAATCGTGAAAGATACCCGAGATTTTTAATAAGCAAAGATAATAATAATAAACCAATTTTTACTCATCCAGATACATCCATAATAGGAAGTTATTTTAAAGAAAGATTAAGAGACTATTTTAAACATGGAAGAAAATAGAGAAGAATTAATTAAGAAGTATGGTACAAGAGAGGATGGTAAATTTCAATTATATAATTCAGAAGAGTTAGAAAAACTAATGCTAGCTGAAAATAATAAAGAAAATTGGTATTGCTTAGGAAGACAAAGAAAAGAAGATTATGTAAGTTATTGTATTCATGCTTATCATGATTCAGATAAACAACCAAAACAAGGTTGTCCAGCAGACTGTAAATTTTACAAAGAACTACATAAATAATTACCGAAAAATTTATAAAATGGTTCTTAATATAAATATATACTTTTTAGTTATTATAATTAGGGGGTAAAAATGGCACAACAACCTATTCAACCAATATTCATTTTGCAAGAAGGTACTCAAAGAAGTACTGGGAAAGATGCTCAAAGAAATAATATAATGGCTGCTAAAGCTGTTGCTGAAACAGTTCGTACTACTCTTGGTCCTAAGGGTATGGATAAAATGTTAGTTGATTCTTTGGGAGATGTTGTTGTTACAAATGATGGTGTAACAATATTAGAAGAAATGCAAATAGAGCATCCTGCTGCTAAAATGATTGTTGAGGTAGCAAAAACACAAGAAAATGAAGTTGGAGATGGGACAACAACAGCGGTTGTTATTGCTGGTGAACTTTTAAAAAATGCTGAAAAATTATTAGATGATAATGTGCATCCTACTGTTATTACTCGTGGTTATAGATTAGCTGCTGAAAAAGCTCAAGAATTATTAAATAATTTAGCTGAGAAAATAACTGAAAATGATGAAAACTTACTTAAAAATATTGCAATAACAGCCATGACTGGTAAAGGTGCAGAAGGTAGCAAGGAATTACTTGCTGAATTATGTGTAAAGGCTGTAAAACAAGTTAAAGATGAAGATAATACAATTGATATTGAGAATATTAAAATTGAAAAAAAAGTTGGTGGTGGGGCAGAGGATTCTGAGTTAATTCAAGGTATTTTAATAGATAAAGAAAAAGTTCATAGTGCAATGCCTCGTGTAATTAAAAATGCTAAAATTGCTTTATTAGATGTTGCATTAGAAGTTAAAAGTCCTGAGACAGATACAAAGATAGAAATAACAAGCCCAGATCAATTACAAGCATTTCTAGATCAAGAAGAAAAAATGTTACGTAATATGGTTGATAAAGTTTTGAAATCAAAAGCAAATGTTGTTATATGCCAAAAAGGTATTGATGATATTGCTCAGCATTACTTAGCAAAAGCTAGTGTATATGCTGTACGCAGAGTAAAAAAATCAGATATGGATAAATTAGCAAGAGCAACTTCTGGAAAAGTTGTAAGTAATTTAAATGATTTAAGTGAACAAGATTTAGGGTATGCAGGAATAGTTGAAGAAGTTAAAGTTGGTAATGAAATGATGACTTTTGTTAAAGATTGTAAAAATCCTAAAGCTGTTACAATTTTAATTCGTGGAGGAACAGAGCATGTTGTTGCAGAATTAGAAAGAGCAGTAAAAGATAGTATTGGAGATCTTGCTGCTTCATTAAAATCTGGTAAAATTGTTGCAGGAGCAGGTGCAATAGAAATTGAAGTTGCTAAAGGATTAAGAGATTACTCAAATAAATTATCTGGGAAAGAACAATTAGCTGTAAGTGCATTTGCAGACTCTGTTGAAATTATTCCAAGAACTTTAGCAGAAAATGCTGGTTTAGATCCAATTGATATGTTAACTGAATTAAAAGCAAAGCATAACAATAAAGAAGGAAAATGGTTTGGAATAGATGTCATGAAAGGTAAAATTTTTGATGCATGGGAAAATGGTGTTATAGAACCATTAAAAATTAAAACACAAGCTATTAAATCTGCTTCAGAAGTAAGTGAATTAATATTAAGAATAGATGATGTTATAGCAGCTTCTGGTGGTAGAGAAAGTAAAACTCCAAAAATGCCAGATTATGAAGGAATGGAGTAAATTAATTATAAGAAAATTTTATTATATTTCCAGAAAGAGTTCTATAAGTTCTTTCCTCAATTTTCTGCAAATAACCAATAAATTCAGGTTTAGAGAAATATTTTGATAATGTGTTAAGAAATGCACTTTCTGACGTAGGCAATATCCAAATAAAATCAGCGTCTGTGGCAATAGCCCTCCCTTCACTTACAATTTCACTTAGAGTTTTTTTAACTTCTTTAAATTTTTTATGTGGTATTGGTAAATCCTCAATATCATTTTTTAATATTTTATTTAATGCACGGGCAAATTCTCTATTTCTAAAAGTTGTTAAACTTCTGAGTAAGCTTCGTTTAGACATAATATAATGATTAATGCAAAAAATTTATAAATCTTATTAAAAACTAAAACTTTAAATAGTAAAAAAATTTATTAAAAAAGAGGTATAATGGCAAAAACTTATTCTAAAACTCGAGCCCCTGATGAATTAATTCAGCTTAATATAAATTTACAAAATAAAGCTATTCAGCTAATGGAAGCAATGAATAATTTAAGTAAAAGAATAGACAGATTAGTTAATTTATTTGAAGAAGCTAGTAAGCATTTATCAGAGGTTGAAGATGACACTCGAGTTAAAGAATTAGCTACAAAATTAGAGGAATTACTTGAACAAAATAAAAATTTAGCTCATGGTTTATTGTTATTAGAAAAATATGTTAGACAAAAACAAAGAATATAAAATTAAATTTCTTGTAGATAAATTAAAAATCAAAGACAGAGAAGAGCTACAAAGAATTATAAATGAAATTAAAACTCATCCTTATAAAGCAAGTTATCCAAAAGAAGCTAAGATATTAAAAAAATTTATTCTTGCAATTTTGAAAACTTATGAAACTGGGAAAAAAGATTTACCTAAAGTTCCAAGTTATATAAATTTAAAGCCCATTACACCAAGTTATATAAAATTTAATTTAGCTAAAACAATTAATATGCCTAGAAAAATTAAATTATAATTTACTTTCTATATTTTGTTTATAGTGACGAAGCGCAATATGTACATTCCTTAAAGCAAAACCAATTCTATCTATATATTCCTTCTCAGTTTCTATAAATAAAATAATAGCATCTTTATCAGTTTTTGGTCTTAGTAAAACCCTTGGCTCTTTACCAAAATAAAGATCTGGTAAAGCTTTGCATCCATTTCTAATACTATTAAATGTCTGAATAAGTGCTTCTAGAATACTGGGTGAATCATTATTTTTAGTTATTTCTAGAATAAAATTACCGTCAAGACCATAATGACTACTATTTTCACAAATATAAAATTCTATTTTATTAACTTCTTTAGGAAATGAGATTTGATTATCAAAATATCTTTTTTCAAAATATCTTTTTAAAGTTTTTCTAAACATAAAATTAATTGTATAGAAAAATATAAAAATCTAACTAAACCCAATTTATTTCAACGTCTTCTACACGCCAATTAGGATTAATATCAATTTTTTCTAATTTTAATTTATCATAATATTTTTTATTAGATTTATATTGTAATATTGCATTCCATGCTATCATGGCGGCTTGATCACCAGAATATTTTATTGGCACAAAATAAAATTTTGCTTTTCTTTCTTTACACATAATATTTAGCATTTCGATTAATCTTTTATTTGCAGCTACTCCGCCTATAAGTAAAGCCTCTTTCTTATTTATATGTGCCATTGCTCTTTCTGTTACTTCAGTAAGCATTGAAAAATAAGTTTCTTGTAAGCTGTAGCATAAATCTTCTCTATCTACACCATGTTTATATAATTCAATTGCCCGAGTTAATATTCCAGAAAAACTTAAATCCATCCCTTTAACAACATAAGGTAGCTCAACATATTTTCCATATTTAGCAAGTTGTTCAATTTTTGGTCCTGCAGGAAATCCTAAATTTATTGCTCTTCCAAACTTATCTAACGCATTTCCAATTCCTATGTCAAGTGTTTCTCCAAATATTCTATATCTTCCTGCTTCGAAAGCAATTATTTGTGTATTTGCTCCCGTTGCTAAAATAAAAACTGGATCTTTTGCATATGTAAATAATTTTCCAATTTCTAAATGCGCAATTAAATGATTAACTGGAATTAAAGGTAATTTATTTTCTTTTGCTAATTTTTTTGCTAATTCCATTCCTGTCAGCAAGCAAGGTGGTAAACCTGGACCAGCAGCAATTGCAATTATATTAACATCTTTAATATTAATTTTAGCTTCTTCTAAACATCTTTTTAATAAATCTTCTCTTATATTTTTATGATGTTGAGCAGCTTCGATTGGAATTATGCCACCTTCTTCTTTAGTATACATATCACGAACTTCTGAAAGAATTTTACCTTTGTCATTTGTTAATGCTACTGAGAAAGTATGTGCAGTGGATTCTATTGCTAAGCATATCATATTTTTTAGTTAATTATTTAAATTTATAAATACTTTGAAAATTATGCAATATTATGAAGATAAACTTAAACAATATATAGAAAAAAATAATATTAAAGCTCAGCAAATTATTTTTACTGGTGAAGTAAAAACTTCTAAAGCTTCTAAAGTTCAAACTGATAACGCTGATATTGTTAAAACAGTTGTGTTTGTTGATTTAGATAAAGATGAAAAAGAGGGTAATGGGGTTGTAGCTATTATCCCGGGAGAAGCTAGAGTAAGTAAAGAAAAATTACGCAAAATAACTAATTCTCGTGTTAAGATTGCAAGTGCAGAACAAGTTTTAAAATTAACAACTTATCCAGCTGGTGGTGTTCCTCCATTTGGATTTAAAGCAAGATTTTATCTTGATAAAAGTTTAATAAAAAAAGATATTGTGTATGCTGGTGGTGGTAGCGAGAGAACTTTGATAAAAACAACTATTCAAGAAGTCTTAAAAGCAAATAAAGCTGAAATTGCTAACATTTTAGAGTAGTTACAAATAGATAGCTTTAAAAAATTTATTTTCTAATCATTCTAGGGTTAATTTATTAACATGGTAAAATTCACAATATTGTTTTTAGCATTATTCGGAGTAATATTTTTAAGTACAATGATACATGAATCAGTGCATGTAGCACAAGCAGAAGAACTTTATTCAATATGCTATGATGTTAATCAAAAAAGCTTTGCTCATGTTGAAGGTGATTTTGGAAATAAAGCCCCTACAAGTTTAGAGATTCCAGCTTACATAATTTCAATATTAATAGCTTTAGTATTAATTATTTGCATTGTAATAGATTTTAAAACAGGGGGAAAATAAAAAACTTTATAAACCATTAAAAGTCAATT
This sequence comes from Candidatus Woesearchaeota archaeon, assembly GCA_964359725.1. Classification (GTDB taxonomy): domain Archaea; phylum Nanobdellota; class Nanobdellia; order SCGC-AAA011-G17; family GW2011-AR20; genus CAYHTT01. The sequence continues at coordinate 10,939 of CAYHTT010000006.1, forward strand.
TTCTCAAGGGTTAAAAATTAAAAAATGGCAAGAGCAAAACCACATTTAAATTTAATATTTGTTGGTCATGTAGACCATGGTAAGAGTACCACAGTTGGAAGACTATTATACGATTCTGGAGTTATAGATGAGCAAACTTTACGTAAATTAAGAGAGAAAGCTCAAGAACTTGGAAAAGCTGGTTTTGAATTTGCTTTTGTAATGGATCAATTAAAAGAAGAAAGAGAAAGAGGATTAACAATTGACTTAGCACATAGAAAATTTACTACTCAAAAATTTGATTACACAATTATAGACGCTCCTGGGCATAAAGACTTTATTAAAAATATGATTACTGGAGCTTCACAAGCTGATTGTGGTATTTTAGTTGTTGCTGCTTCTGAAGGAGTAATGGCTCAAACTAAAGAGCATATTTGGCTTTGTAAAACTCTTGGAGTAAACCAATTAGCAGTTGCAGTAAATAAAATGGATACTGTTAACTATGATCAAAAGAAATTTGAAGATGTTAAAAAACAAGTTTCAGATGTTTTAAAATTAGTTGGTTATAAATTAAATGAAGTTAATTTTCTTCCATTAAGTGCATTAAAAGGAGATAATATTACTAAGAAATCTACTAATTTAGCTTGGTTTAATGGTCCTACTTTACTAGAACAATTTGATCATTTTAAAGAGCCAGAAAAACCAACTCAATTACCATTAAGATTACCAATACAAGATGTTTATAATATTACAGGAATAGGAACTGTACCAGTAGGAAGAGTTGAAACTGGTATAATGAAAGTAAATGATAAAGTAATTATTGTTCCAGCAAGAGAAGGTAAAGGTGTTGTTGGAGAAGTTAAAAGTATAGAGATGCATCATGAACAAATACCTCAAGCAGAGCCTGGTGATAATGTTGGATTTAGTGTAAGAGGAATAAATAAAAAAGATATTGCAAGGGGGGATGTTCTTGGACATGTTGATAATCCACCAACAGTTGTTACAGAATTTACAGCTCAAATTATAGTATTAAATCATCCAACTGTTATTACAGCTGGTTATACTCCTGTTTTTCATGTACATACAGCTCAAATAGCTTGTCAAATTACCGAATTAGTAAAGAAATTAGATCCTGCAACAGGTCAAGTAATACAAGAAAAACCAGATATGTTAAAAAATGGTGAAGCTGCTATAGTAAAAGTAAAGCCAGCTAAACCAATGGTTATTGAAAAACAAAGTGAAATTCCTCATATGGCAAGATTTGCTATAAGAGATGCTGGCAATACAGTAGCTGCTGGTATGTGTATTGATTATGTAAAAAAAGTTATGAGTTAATTCTTTATTTTCTTTTCTTATTTTTTTAAAAAAGCGTAAATTTTATATATATACATAATTACATGATAATATGGAAATGATAACCGTACCAAAATTAGAATATGAAAAGCTTAAAAAGTTAGAAGAATTAGATTTTGATTTAATTAGACAATTTGCTAGTAGTTTAGCCGATTTAAAACAAGGAAGATTTAAGAGACTTGCTTAGCAACATCTTCCGCTGTTTTTCTAAATTCATGTAAATGCTCTTTTATATGATCTATTGTTGTTTGTTGATCCTTCTTTCCACTTACAGCTACCAATAAAACTAATTTGGTGCAACTTGAATAATTCTTCAAGATTTATAGGTTCTTTGTCCATAGTTTTTATATAATAAATAAATTAATAAAACTTATTTATAATTATTTTTTGTGCAGAATCAGGACTTATTCGACAGAATTTAGATTATGTGCAAAGCCCTTATTTTCAATAATTTTATAAACCTTAATTTTACCTTAGATTTATGCCAAAAACACGAATAAGTTTAGCAAGTAATAATATTCAAGATGTAAATGAGATAACAAAAAGTATATTAGATATAGCTGAAAAAACAAAAACAAAAGTTCATGGTCCAATTCCCTTGCCAACAAACAGATTAAAAATAACAACAAGAAAAAGTCCTGATGGTGAAGGTAAAGCTTCTTGGGATCATCTTGAATTAAGAGTTCACAAAAGATTAATTGACTTAGATGCTAATGAACGTGCGTTACGTTTAATAATGAGAGTTCCAATACCTGAATCTGTGCAGATTTCTATTGAAGTTATTGAATAAAAATAAATAATTTTATAAGTTACTAAAAATCTTATTTCTTTAAGCCGAGGTCGCATAACCTGGTATTGCGCAAGATTTTATAATGCGAACCTGGAACCAGGATAGAGAGCTTGTGCCCGCAAGGGCTTGTGGGTTCAAATCCCACCCTCGGCGTATTTTAGATTAGATTAAAGTAATCAAAGATTTTATATAGGGCAACTTAATCTCTTAAAAATATGAAAACTAATAATTTAATTATAATATTAATGATTATTTTAGTGGCAGGATTCTTAATTTATACTAACTTAACTAAAGAAAAAACCACGATTAGTGTAAGTGGGCAATCCACAATTGAAGCATTAGCAGATGAAGCTAGTGTTTATATTGGCATTGATACATTAGAAAAAACAGCAGAAGATTCAAAAAATAAAAATGCTGAAATAAGTGAAAATGTATTAAATGCTTTAAAAAATATTAATATTGATGAAAAAAATATTGAGACTTCTAGCTATAATATTTATCCTGAATATGATTATAGTAATAATAGACAAGAGTTAAAGGGTTATAGAACTTTAAACGTATTAAAAGTAAAAACTCAAGATTTTAGCAAAATTGGTAAAATTGTAGATGCAAGTATAGATGCTGGTGCTAATACAATTCAAAGTATTAATTTTGAATTAAGCCAGGAAAAACAAAATCAAGTTAAGACAGAAGCTATAAGTGAAGCAAGTGAAGATGCTCATATAAAGGCTCAAGCAACTGCACAAGGATTAAACGCTAAATTAGGCAAGGTAAAATCAGTTACTGTGCAAGATTATAGCTATATACCATTTCCATATTATGCAGCTGAATCTGGCATAGCTGTAAAACAAGCTTTAGCAACAGAAATATTACCAAGAAATTTAGAAGTTAATGCAGTAGTAAATGTTGTATTCGAGCTTAATTAATTTTTATTTTCTTAAATTTTTTTCATATTTCGCGAAATTTAGAAATCTGCTTAATAATAGCTTGATTTATAAAATCTTCTTCATCTGCAAACATTTTTGTTTTATTTACTATTTCTTTTATGCTTTGCATTAATTGTCCGTTTATCTTAATTACATGATCCATGATATCACCTCTTTAATAAATAAAATATTATTAATGCTACTAAAGTTAAAGCTATTAATATATAAAACATTATCTTATCAGAAGCATAACCTATTGGAAAAGGTCCTATAAATACTACTCCTGCACTTTTAACATTTGTTTTTGCTTGAATTAATGAGCTAGCTATTATTATAATAAACCCTAGAAATATTAATATAATACCCATTAAAATTAATTTATCTTGTAAAGCCATATTATAAAATTGTTTTAAAAATATATAAATTTTGTTAAAAACCTAAAACCAAAAGCTTTATATATAAGCATAACTACTTAAAAGTAACAATAAATATGGGGGGAAATAAAGAAAATGAATAAATTAACAAAATGGTTTGGAATTGGAGCTTTATCATTAGCTTCAATTATATATGGATGTTCAAAAGGGAATCAATATAGATTTCATGAGAATGGAAAATTAAGTAATGGTGAATTATATGGCAAATTAGGAGCATTAACATATTTGTTAGATAATGAAGGAAAACCAATATCAAAAGGTTTTCATACAATAAATCCTAAAAATAAGGGTTATAGTGCGTCTCTTGGAGCTTGTGATTTTGAGCTTAATGAAAAGGGGGCCGTAATTCAATTTAATCGTATAGAATGTCTAGAAGATTTAATTGATTATGATCAATTACAGGAGCTTATAGGAGAGGTTAAAAAAGATTAAAATGACACTAAAAGAAAAAGCTCAAAAAGTAGGAAAATGTATTGTCTCATTAGACGAAACGCTTAGAGAAAATTATAAATTAAGTGTTGAAATAAGAGCTGAGGCTTTAAAAAGAGCTGTTGAAGATGGTTGGTTTAGTAAATTTTTGTTAGGCGCTGGTGTAGTGGCTAGTGGATTATTGGCATATGGTTTAATAAATGATAATGAAACCGCTCAATACATGGGTTTGGGTGCATTATCTATGGATTCTCTTTATGGGATTTTGTTATATGGAGATAAAATTTTCAACATAAAAAGGGAGGCTAAAAAAGATTAAAATGGCTGAACAAACTCAAGAAAAATCATTAGAACAAAGATTATTAGAAATAGGTTCACTTAGTCAATTAAATAAAGGTATTAATAAAGCAAAATACCCTAGTGAACGTTATCAACTTTATCAAAATTTAGCTGGTATATTAAGCGAAGGTGATCCTAATTTATATAAAACAGCTTATGGTGATATTAGAATAAGTCCTGAAGAAGCTGTAAGATATGCTTTAGAAGGAACTCACTCAAGAGTAAAAGAAGCAGAACCATTATATCAAGCTAATAAAGAGAAAATAACAAAAGAAGTAATTTCTGCAATCAAAGAAGACGTTAAAAATGCAAAAAATAAAGCTGAAGCTGCTGCACTATTAAGCTTTTATCTTAAAGGCTTACATGATATTCCTGACTTAGATCAAATTACAGCAGATGAATATGCTCAGGAAGAAGCAGCTGAAAAACTTGGCGTGAATATGAACTTCAGTGCTCGTGGAAGTATTGAAAAATACAGACCATTACATGAAAACTTACAAGCAAGATTATATGCAAGTGAGTATTTAAAAGACATAAAAGACAAGAAAGGAGAAGCTATAGGTTATGAGCTTGATGAAGAAAAAATAACAAAGCTCATGGACAAAGTTGAGACGGGTGCTTTAATGTATAAAAACAGTAAAGACCTAGCTAAACTCAAAGAAGCTATAAAAGAGGCAGAAAAAAAGCAGAAAAAAATTAAAAAAGCTGCTTAATTTTCTTTTTTAAAAATGAGAACTCTGATCTATAATCACGAGAAACAATATATTCCTAAAACAAAATACGAATTAGCAGAAATTCTAGCCAGGAATTATTGTAACAATGAATTACAAAAACCAGAAAATCAGGACAAAACTAGAAATTCTGTATATTGGGAATTATATAACAGATTTATGAGGGAAACTAAAAAAAATTTATACGCAATTTACTTTCAACATAATCATAAACCTAAAAAAATTAAATTATCAAAATTAGAGAAAAAAACTCACGAGTTACAACAAAGATTATTCTAATTTTTTTACTAAATTAGCCATTTCTCCAATAAAGTGATCAGCTCTCTCTCGGTATATTTCTAAATTCTTTGCACTTATACTTTCCATTTCACCATGACTAATTAAATGTGCAACAGCATACATTTCTCTATACCAATCAACGTATTTATCTTTCAACATTCCTTTTTTAACAAAAACATTTGTAAGTAAGCTAGGAATATGCTCTGGACTTGGAGGAACTTGTTTAGCTGCCATTAAAGCTGCATGTGCACTATCAACCATTGCCCAATATAATGCATCTAATGCTCCTAAAACATGCATCTTGCTTCTTGACATATGAAATGGTGCACGTTTTAAAGCATTATAAATAGCTTCATTACTTGGCTTAATTTGGCCTCGAGCTAATAAAATTTTTAATGGTTCAAAAAATCCACCAAAATCTATTAACGCAATACCATATCTTATTACATTTATTACAACTGGCTCTCCTACAAGAACTTCTTTCCAAAATGTTGATAATGTCACAGTATTAATATGTAGTTTTTTAGGGTATCTTAAGCCAGCTATTAACTTACTTAGTTCTTCACGATACCAAGCAATTAATTCTTGAGTCCATTGGATTGTTGCATCATCTACTATTATAATAATATCAATATCACTTTTAGCTTTTTGAATTTCTTTTGCAGTACTTCCAAATAAAATAATTGATTTAACTACTTCGCGAAATTTTTGATAAACTTTAGTTGCAAAATCATATGCAACATCATAATCTCTTGTAATAACCTCTTTTTTCATTTAATCACCTCTATTTTATTTATATTTAAGCGTTTGGTGTTCCTGCAAATCTGCTTCTATCTTGAGCTATAGGACCACCTAATTCAGCGGGTAAATTTGAAAATCCAGTACCATACATACCAAGGTGTTGTTCTGGGAATATAGGACCGTAACCAGTAAAGTAAGGTGCTTCTTTTTCCCAAATATCTTTCCAATAAGGCTCTTTTTTATAAGTATACAAAGGTGAGTCAAAATATTCTAAAGCATAAAGCTGAGGATTTTCTTTAAATTGTGCAACAAACCCGCCTGCTTCAACTAAAACATCACCTTTTTCAAACTTTAATCTTTTTTTCTTAAATTCTTTAGCAATTATCTCCATTTCTTCTTTAATAGGAGCATTTCCCATTCCAGGTGGTAAATGGCTATCGTTAAATCCAAAATTATCTGTAATATGAACTTTTTTTACATAAGGTGCAATTTTTTTTGTCTCTCTTAAAATATCTTCTTCACTATAACCATACTTTCTTAAGAAATTTATATGACCAACATCCCACGTTACCCCAATTAATTTTTCTGCAACATTCTTAGCTTCACTTTCACTTAAATTTTTTTCTTTGATTAACTTTTGTGTAAATCTTGTTCTGCTTTCTTCTACAGCATTTATTAAATCTTGTGCACTTCCCAATGTACCCTCGGGACTTAAATTTTCTAATAACAAAATAGGGGTATTATCTTTATACTTTTTATAAGATTCATAAACAACATTAGCAACAGTTTCAGCTGTTTTTTCTCTAGCAAGTTCATTCGTTGGAATAAATTTCTGCGGGATAATATGAATTTCATCTAGGCTATTCAAACCGCGCTGTAATTCTTTATATTGTTCATCTTGCAATACTCTGAGTCCTTCCCTAATTCTCTCAGCTTCTTCAGGAGATCTTGCTTTTTTCGTACTTAAAAATTCCAGTATCCTTTTTTGATCTTCTTTATATTTTTCACCCATATTTTCAATAACCCTATCAACATCTATATTATGCTCTTTTCTTATTTCATCTTTTTCTTCTTTCGAAATATACTTTAAATCATTATAAATTTCTCTTAATCCCATTTCAACATGCTGATTTAATTCATGAATATGACCCTTCCATAATTGGGCAGCTTTTTCTAACTGGACTAATCTTGCTTTTTCTTCTTCTGTTAATACACTTTTTTCATAACCATACCTCAAAGGTAAAATTTCTCGTTCAACAGCTAATTTTCTATCTTCAACTTCAGCTTTTTGTTGTTGAAGTTGAAATACATTTAATTTTGATTTATCCCATTCAGTCTGATTTAAACTTTCTAAGCGTCTCTCAGGTGTCCATACTTGTGGCCCGCCAGGATATTGCTTTACCTCTCTTCTCAACTGATTTAATTGCCCAGTATCTCTATCCACAATACCAATAGCCTCAGTTATTTCATATCCTTTTCTTCCATCTAAATAATTAATTTCATTGACTGATTTTTTTTCTTCAGAACTTAATTTTTTATATTCTTCCTCAGTTAATTTTCTTCTATTCTCACCAGGCACAGCTGTGTTAATATGAAAATTTAATGGTGTATTGCCTTGTGCATCTAGCTCATGAGCCATATCCATATAATAATTAATTTTGCGTTCATTTTCTTTTCTAGTTTCTTCTTGCCAGCCTTGTTGTGTAAAACCTGCTAAATCAACAATAGGACCATGTATACTTGCTTTTGCTCCTGTCAATTTCATTAATCTATCAATTTCTTTAAAATGTTGTTTTGGCACACTTTCAAAAATTCTTTCATCTATTAAAGCTAGATCAACACCATAAACACCTGCATTTAATCTAGCAGTTGCTTCTGCAATTTGATTAGCTGTTTGTACACTTGTTGGAGCACCTAAAGCATATTGTGGAATGTAAGTAGAATCCATATTACCATTATATCCTTTTTTGAAATTAAAATTGTTCATCTTACTTTTGGAATGTATTTTAAACGTTCTGCTTTTTTAGTATCTCTCAAGCCAGTTATTATATTAGCTTCATATCTTATAACTTCTTCTGGCGACGCAAAGGGCATTAACTCGCGAACCCTTACATGTAATTGCTCTCTTGTTAATTCTGATAAAGGTGATTCAGGATTTAAAATATTTTCTCTTACTAAATTTTGCTCTATCTTACTAATTTCTGCACCTTCTGTAGCAAATGATTCATAAGTTGTAATAGTTTGGGTAAGATACTCCGGAACTAAATTTATACTATAATTACCTGGAGCGTAATTTGTTTCAATATTTTCTTGTTCTCTTGGCATCATCATTAAATCAGGTCTTGCAATAGATCTTTGAGGAGTAATTTGAACTTCTCTTGATTCAATATCGTGCTCTACTTCATCTAGTTCAACTTGTCTTCTAATTGGGGTAAGATCTGGTAATTTTTCTAATTTAGATTCTAAACTTTCTATATCTTTAATTAAAGATTTTATAAATTCTTTTAGTTTTTCGTCTTCTACTTGCTCGAGTAATTTATTTAAATATTCCAGTTTATCTTCATTATCTTCTAATTTCTCAAGTTGTTTTTTAATGTCTTTAATATTCATAGAAATATTAATATTTTAGCTATATATTAAGCTTTTTATAATTTAAAAAGTAGTTACGAATAAACTAACATTCCATGACCTTTCTTATAAATATCATAAACCACATATAATAAAGCTTCAGCTTGCTTCTTTGCAGCGTCTCTTATTTTTTCTTCTTGAAAACTTTTATCTATACCAGTTCTAAATGTTAACGTTTTTACTGCTCCGCCAAGAGGTTTAAAAACTTGTTTAAAACCCTCTTTTAATCCTGAAAAAGGACTTGGAAATTTAATTTTCTCTTTTTTCTTTTCTTTTTCTTCTTCTGGCTTTCCAAGATAATGTTCAATATCTGCTTGTATTTCTTTTAAACTTACATCAGTCATTCCCTCTATTAACTCAAGATCTTCTTCTACTTTTAATTTATTTATTTCATTAATTTCTTTATCATTTAGTGCATATGCTTTAAATTTTAATTCTGTTCTACCGCCATGCACATAAACTAAACCTTGTTGGGATTGGGTAGCTCTTGGCACAGTTCTAAATTTTATCTCAACTTCAATGCAAGAATAATATTTATTTTCAAGCTTTAATCCTTTGTAAGCACGATTTGCTTGTTCTGGTTTAAACTCTTTTTTACCGAATAAAGTTAATTGGATTTCCATATTATTAAATATGTTTACAATATTTGGATTTGTGCCCCCACTTGGAGTAAAGAAATTGCTCATACCGAGTTTTTTTGCAGCAATTAAATATGGTTTAACCCATGAAGTGTAATGTTTTAATGAATTTATTTGTGATTTTAAGTAAGATTTCTCAATATTATATCTCTTCCTTAATTCTTTTTCACTATAAGATTTCCATTTTAAATATTCATTAATACGAGATTTTAAAATTCTTTTAACGCGATCATTTAAATCAAGATTTTCAACATCTTTTTCATCTCTTGCATAAAGAAAAGCATCTCTTAAAGTAACAAATTGTAATTCTCTTGCAAGCATATTTATGCTTCCACGTCCTCTTTTAATATCAACTTGGTCCATCCAAATTACTCTTAAAGAAATTTCTGCAGCTTCGCTTTTAGCTTCCTCTAATGAATGTAAATCATCATACGTCTCTAATCTAATTTCAAATTCACGTAAATCATAAATTAAATTAATTATACTTCTTATAACAGTATTAATAGTAGCCATCATCTTCATTGCTTGTTCTTGCATTCTTGTAGCTTTTGCTCCTAAATCGGAAAAAAAGCCAGAACCAACAGCTGCTTCATACTCATCTTTGCTCTTAATAACTTCGTCCATTCCTAAACCACTTGGATATGATTCTTGCATAAAATCTAATATCCAAAAGTATATTGGCTCTAAACCTTCTGATAAGCTATCATAAACAATATCATAATTTATCTTACTAGAATTTTTTTCTTTAAATTCTTGGATTTTTTCAGAAGCAGATTTCTCTTTTTCCACTAATTCCATAGTTCACCTCTTTACATAAATTTTATATAACCAAGTATATAAATGTTTTTCTATGATAATATTAATCTTATTATTAATTATCTTAGACCAAATTACTAAGTTTATATTTCCAAGCATAATTAATACTGGAATAGCGTTTGGATTATTAAAAGGTTATAATCTCTTATTTATATTAGTAAATTTAATTATATTAGCAATTGTAATTTATTATTATATTAAAAATAAAAAAGTAAGATTAGCTTTATCTTTTCTTATAGCAGGAATTATTGGAAATTTAATAGATAGAATATTTTTTAATGGTGTAAGGGATTTTATTGATTTAAAATTTTGGCCTGTTTTTAATTTAGCTGATTCATTTAATGTTATTGGTGTAATATTGATATTTTATTTAGTTTTAAAGAATAAAGTTTAATAATCTTTCTTAATTATTAATACCATGAAACTAGAAGATATTTTAAAAAGACCAAGCGCACCACAAATATTAAGGGCTAAAGAAGTTATTAAACCGGTTATTTATCCAAGGTCTAAAACCTCAACAATGTATTTAGCTTCTTTAGTTAGAAAATTAAAATCTGATCAAGCTTTAATCATACCAGAAGATTATGATATTATCTCACCAGGTTATCCCGCATTAAGAGAGCTCCATAAAGGTGATTTAATTAAGTTAAGAAGATATGATTCATTAGAGGATGCAATTAAAGATGAAGCAACAGCTGAAAATTTATTTATTGATGCTTTAAAAAATTTAAAACAAAATAAACGTTACTTAGGTTATGAATGGCAAGGAGTTACTGCAACTACTCGACTTTTTAGAATAGTTCCATTCTCAGAATTATACCAAGCTCAAGTTATATATGCTAATCAAAGTGATAAAGAAAAAATACATGTAAAACCTTATACTGAAGCAAGATTAGTCCCAGAACTAGGTGGCCAGATTGTAGTTATTACACCTTCTGTTAAAAAGGAAAAAATTGAAGAATATGAATTTAGATTCTTTCATGTACCAATAGCAAAAAATAAAGGCAGTAAATCAAATTTTATCTGGTTTAATATAGCTGCGGATCATAATTGTCCTGAACAAACATATTATCCATTAAAGTATGGTAGATTATTAGAAGGTGAAAGAATAAGGACTGGTGATGAAAAGATTTTTGATGCACATGAAATTTCAGCTTATAAAAAATTAAAAGAATATTTTGATAAAAGAGATGAGAGATTAAAAATATTTGAAGACCCATTTTTCTTTTTTACTCAATATGCTTTTAATTTAATAAATGTATATAGAACTCAAGTAGTTAAAGAGTATTTAGGTAGAGCCGGCGGGTATCATAAAATTAAAACTAAACCATTGAATGATAAAGAAATGTCAGGATTAATTGCAGACCAATTAGTTTTCGAAAAATTTTTATTAGAAAAAAAAGGTATTAAAGAGAAAATAGGTGAATATATTTTTAAAAAATTCTTTAATCCTAAGAATTTAGATTTTGCTGTGTGGAAAGATGGGAAATTTGCATATCAATGATATTCATGAATTTTATAATAAGTTGTTAAAACAATATGGAAAACAAAATTGGTAGCCCATTTACGGAAATAATAACCAAAAATTAGAAATTTGTATTGGTGCTATACTTACACAAAATACCTCTTGGAAAAATGTTGAAAAGGTTATTAAAATATTAAATGAAAGAAATTTAATTAATAAAGAAAAATTAACTAAAATTCCTACTACTAAATTAGCTTCTTTAATTAAAAGTTCTGGTTATTATAATCAAAAGGCTCGCAAAATTAAAGAATTTATAAAATTTTTAAATTCTAATAAGCAAGTTACAAGAGAAAATTTATTAAAAATTTGGGGTATTGGAAAAGAAACTGCTGATTCAATATTACTATACGCTTATAATAAGCCATATTTTGTTATTGATAATTATACAAAGAAAATATTTTCTAAACTTAATTATTGTAAAAAAGATATAAGTTATGATGAATTACAAGAATTGATTATTAATAATTTACCAAAAGATGTTAATTTGTATAAAGAATTTCATGCATTGCTTGTTGAGTATGGTAAAACTCTGGAATAAGTAGTTGTTCTTTTTGCATTAGAACTAAGAATATAAGTATTTGAATATTTGTAATTTATTTTTTTAGTAACTTTTAAATCAAACTTTTTTAATCTCTTTTCTAATTCTTCTTTATTATTAATCACTTCTATAGTTAACATAAATAAATCTTTATCTCGAGAAATTACCCCTGTTGGTTCACTCAAAGATTTATTTATCATAATATAAATAATACTTTTATCTGTAGTAGAAATATTTCTTGTAGGATAGCACTTTTCTAATAACTGCATTAGAAATATTCTAAAATTATAATAAGTATTGATATCATAATCATTCCTGCTAGCTACTCTATCCTTATTAAATGCATTATATAATTGGGTCAATCTTGATGCATATTCTCTAATACTCTCTTTTAAAAAATTAAGAATTCTCCTATCTAACTCAGCTTCATTTAATCTATGTTTCCAATATTTTTGTGCTCTTACCATTTCTTTTACGATATCATTTGTTATAATTATTCTAGAATCAGAAATTAATTCTGATAGCTTATCTTGATAATCATAAGCTTTATCAAAAATACTTGCTAATTCTTCTAAACGAGCATTACCATTACCAGAAGGGCTAAAAACTAATTCATTAGTAAGAGGCATGAAGATATTAGTATCAAATATTGTTGTAGCACTTTTTTCTAAATTACCTCTTAAAAAATCCATGCAATCATTATTACTATACTGTAAAAAGCTTACTTGATCCATCTTTCTCTCGGTATAAAGTTTAATATTTTATTATCTTTGTATTTTCCACTTCCTAAATAATCGTTATTATGTTTAATAATAACAAAACCTTTAAATTCTTTTTCACAACCCAACTCCTTACCTTGCATCCAAGAATTAGCTTCTTGCTCATTAACTTCATAAATATTTTTTCTAGCATATTTCCCAATTAACTGAGAACCTTCAATAGTTAATCTTAATTCTTTATCTAATCTTGCTATATACAATCCCAAGTTATTTATCCTTAATTTTGATAAATTAACTTTTTTAATATCTTTACTAATAATAAAAATTTTACCTTCTTTATTTTGCAAAAAATTATGATCTAAATTCAGATTCTCTATTCCATATTGATCTTTAATTTTTTTAAGAAATCTTTCAACTTCTTTTTTTTGTAAAAATCTTAAATTACCCATATTAATTTATCAAAGCTTCAATATTACCTTTTTCTAATAAATCTGCAAATATACTAAAACTCAGATCCTTTCTAATTGGGATTAAATTTGTACTAATATCATACTGTTTGAATAATTCTAAAGCAAATTCTAAATTACTTTCATAAAAAAATAGAACTGGTTTATCATTACCCGTAAAAATAACTCTAATTGGTTTTTGAGTACTTGGGGGCAAACCTCCATCTAAATAATTTGTTTTAAGCAATTCTGCTAATTCATTTTCAATAATTCTTGTAATTCTTGCTATGTACATTTTAAGCTACTTTTTCATCTAAGGATTTTTTAGCTTTAATTTCTTTTTCTATATCTATCCCAAGATCTTTTAAAGCTTTTACATGAGCTTGAATTAAACTATTTACTATTGCAAGTAATCTTTCTAATTCAACTTTTTCTTTAATTAATGTAGTTAGGCTACCTTTATGAAATCCTATTTGTTCTTCTTTTGCCATTTTATACTCCTTTATAATATTCACCTATAGCTTGAGAATAATTTTTAAATAAGTTTTCTTTTTTCATATTTAAATCTTCATATTTGCATTCAGTATCATCTAAAAGTTTATCTAATGAGACTTTTGCTAACATAATATTTTTCTGTGCAAATTGTTCTATTAAACTTAATAATAAACCCTTTTTCGTGTCAAAATCACCATTAAATAAAGGCATTTCATCACTAATAATATCATTCTTAATTGGGTCTATATAATAATATTTTCCAACAATATGATATTTATTATCTTTAAATTCTATTCTATAATCTAACATCCATGCTACATAATGATGATTTTGTTTTTCCATTTTATTCCTATAATATTGTTCTATAAATTCTTTTTTAATTTAATCTTTTTAAACCTTTCTATTTTGTTACCACTTTCAAGAAAGAAAGATTTATAAAGGGGTAAATTTTGATAGTTTTGGGGTTAAAATGGTAAGAGAACTTAAATATAATTCAAAGTTAAGTTTGGATGAAGCAGAGGAAAGATATAAAGAAGTAAGAGATGAGTTTGAAAGGGTTAAATCACATTATTCTGGGTTATTTAGTAGATTCAAAAAAAATCTTCGTCAAGAGGATGATAAAATTCTTACAGATTGTATTGGTGTTCTTCTTCCATTAGGTGTGGAAACTTTAGTTCAGAAACAACTTCTTCAAGCTGAATCAAAAGAGGAAACACTTTGGAATAAAGTTAGTCTACTTCAATATGAAATAATGAATTATCTAGCAAATTTCAAAAATACGGGCGTTAAAAGATTACAAGGAAGTTTAGGTTTAGACTAAGGCGTTTAAAGGAGAAAAAATAAAAAATGTCAGAATTAAATGAAGTTCAACCAATTGACGGATATGTAAGAAATTTATTAAGGCACGCTAAAGAAAGCTATAATTTAGATATCGACTTAGATAACCCTACTCGTGGCCAAAGATTAGAAGCTGCTTTAGCAATGAAAGATGAAGCAAATGGATTTTATTCTATGGAACTAATGGTCGGAAGAAGGGTAAGTAGCGATGAACAATCACTAACATCCATGTTAATGATTCAAGTTATGTTTCCTCAAGATCCTAAAAGGTTTTACGAAGGATTTGCTCATCAATATTGGTCTAAAGAAGAATAAAACCGTTTAAAGGAGAAAAAATAAAATGACAATAGATGAAAAAGTTAATGAGCAAGAAGCTGTTAAGGAGTTCAGTGAAAGTTTTGTTAATCATTTATATATGATGAAACTAAGAAATGGTTCTTTATCATCAAGAATAAGTGCCTATGTCGAAAGTGAAGAGTTTGAAGTACTAAACGAAAAGTATAAAGGTAAAGGAATTAGTTATTTAGGAGAAGCAGTTAAAAGACTTCTTGATAACACATTGATAAGATTTAAAGAAGGTTATTACACTATTAATTCTTAAGCAACTCTGCTAATTGCAACTATTTTAATATTTCAATAGAATTCTTCGCAACCAAGAAAGTATTATTATTTATTCCTATAA
>CAYHTT010000007.1:0-20034 GCA_964359725.1 Candidatus Woesearchaeota archaeon
AATTTACAATTATTAGTATATTGGTTTTATTTTTAGCTATTTTAGCATTTAATGTAAATGCTATTGTAGTTACACCGATAACAACTTTTGGTCCTAATGCGCCAGCTTTTGGTGGCACTGGTACTGAGGCAAGTAATCCAGATGAGGATTTTAATTCTGTTGTGACTCAGGCAATTAGTTTTACTACCGATACAAATGTAACTGTTGATAATATAAATGTTGTTCCTGAAGGCGGATTTACAAATTTAGATCTTAATATAACTTTAACTGCACCGAGTGCTATAGATACATCAACTGGTGGTTCTTTAACATTTAGAGCTAGGATCCCAGAAAATTTAGATGCTGTTAATCAAAATTTTGATGAAGTGGCATTTAAAGTAGCAACACTTCAATTAAAAAGCGGTGCCACAGTAGTAGGAACCTTTGATGTTTTTATGCAACGTGAAAATAATTTAGTAATAAGCGATGCTAATATTTTAATAAACGGTGCTAGTGAAGGTTTAGATGATGGTGATGAAGTAAAAGACATTAAACCTGGTGACACAATAGAAGTGGAATTAGAGCTTGAAAATGACTTTAGCGATAGAAATGAAATAAATGTTAAAATTGAGGACGTTACAGCAACTGTTATAATAGACCAAGGTGATCTTGATATAGATGAGGATATTGATATAGATGATATAAGAGCTGAGGATAAAGAAACAGTAACATTAAACTTTGAAGTAGATGATGATGCAGATGAAGATGATTACAGAATGGAAATTACTGCAGAAGGTACAGATGAGCATGGTGCTATGCATGGTGAGAAATGGTTAGTAGATTTAGAAGTACAAAGAGATGCTCACGATGTACAAATTAAAAGAATTCAAGTTATAGATACTACTCCACCTACATTAACATGCGGAGAGGAAGTAAGATTTGTTGTACTTGTTGAAAACGAAGGTACAGATAATGAAAGAAATGTTTTCGTGCAAGTAGAACAAGTTGAATTAGGAATTAATGTAAGGTCAGATCCATTTGAACTAGAGGACTTTGATAGCAGAGATAATGATGCTACAGTAACTTTAACAGCAAGAATCCCAGAAGATGCTGTAAAGGGTAATTATATAGGACAAGTAAAATCAATATTTAATGGTGGCAAAGACGAGAATAGTGAATTTGTACAAATAAACCTAGGAGAATGTGGAGAAGCTGCTCCAGTAACTGGTCAAGTTTCATTACAATTAGCACAAACTACATTTACAGCTTCACAAGGTAGTGTTTTTGCAGTACCAGTAACATTACAAAATACAGGTACTCAAACAACAACATACTCAGTTGAGTTTAGACCAGATACAAATTGGGCTGATACACCTGCTGCTCAACAAGTAAGTGTAAATGCTGGCGAATCTCTAACTGTATATGGCTATTTAACACCTCGTGCAGATTTACAATCTGGTGCTTATACAGCAACTCTAAGTGTAAAACAAAACGGTAATACACTAGCTACAAGCAGAGTAACTGCTAATGTTGGTCAAGTAGGACCAACTGGTGGAGCAGTATTCCAACCAAGTGTTACACTTGAATCAGTATGGAGAAATCTTGCAGGTAGCACAGCATTCTGGATAGCTGCTATTGTTGTAGTAGTAGCTTTAATAATTTACATCTTAACTGTGTTAGTAAGACCTAAATAAGGTCTTTTTCTTTTTTATTTTTAAGTTAATTTTAAATATTCTAATTCTTGGTTATTATTGTGAAAAAATTTAGTAAAGAGGGATTTAAAACCAGAATAAAAAATCATCATTTATACAGAAGAGCTCGTGAAAATAAATTATTTGCTTTATTATTAATAATTTTAATATTATTAATATCTTATAGTTATTTTAGTAATGGAATTATTTATGAGTTATTAAGTAATGATTTACAAGATCTTACTAGTTTAATAAATTCTTTTGGTAAATTATCGGCTTTTGTTTTCATAGCTTTAATAATAATAGAAACTGTTCTTGCTCCAATACCTGGAATAATTATAAATGCTGCTGGTGGAATTACATTTGGTCCTTGGTTAGCTACTTTATTGCTTGTAATTGGGAATTTTATTGGTGCAAGTATATGTTTTTTTATTGCTAAAAGATTTGGTGGATTTTATTTTGAAAAATTAATTGGAGTAAAAAGATTAGCTCAATTTCAAAAATATTCAGAAAAATATGGTGCCCTTGTATTATTTATATTGCGTTTAAATCCTATAACTTCAAGTGACTTATTTAGTTATTTAGCTGGTTTTATTGAAATGAGTTATAAGAAATTTATTCTTGCAACAATGCTTGGTTTAATTCCTAGTTTATTTATTCAAAGTTATTTTGGTGATTTCCTCATTAAAGAAAGTCCTTTTCTAAAATTATTTTTCTTATTAATAACTTTAATTTATTTGTTAATATTTTTCTATGGAATTTATAAGATCAGTAAAGAAAAGTTTAAAACAAAATTAAGTAATTTTAGAAAATAGGATTTATGTTTCAATACCAAGAACTTCTCCATTATTTATATCAATAATAACATCTGTTTCTAGTCCATTGTTAGCATCAATCTCCACAATATAAGCTAATTTCCCAAACTTTCTTTCGATTGCAACATCAGTTACCCTTCCAGGAATTTCTCTTAATGCTATTTCTTTCGCTTTTTCTTCTGTTATTTCAGTTGTTAGTTCTTCAGGCTCCTCTTCCACTATAGAAGAAATAACTTCTACGTCATATTCAATAGATAATAATTCTACTCTTTCACCACCATCTAGATCAACCTCAAGTACTACCCCACCTGCTTCAGGGCAATAAGACTTATGCTCCCTTACATCAGGTTCAAGAGGTGTATAATCAAGAGTTTTTATACAATTATTGAATGTGCCAAGAGGGACTGTTACTACTTCATCTAGTGCAAGAATATCTGCCTTATCCTCTGCCTTACCTTTATAATATTCTTGTTGATAAGTTTCACCAATTTTTGGAGTAGCTTTCATTATTATGCCTGGTTTCGCGCCATCAACGCCTGATTCCCAAGATCCAGCTGTACTTATTATTTTTCCGTCTAATAATTCTTTAGATTCTTCACCAAAATACCAAACATTCCCCTCTTTATCTTGTGCATACCAGTCTTTTGTATCCTCTATTAATTCTCCATTAAACCATACTCTATCCCAAACAACAGTTGTTTTAATTCCCATAACAGTTTTAGTTTCATGCGTAACATAAACTTCTATTTTTTCAATTCCATCTTCAGTTTTAGCTTCGTAAATCATTTTTTTACCAGGTGTTAATGTAAAATATTTATTGTTAACATTAGAACTAAAGTCAGAAGGGTTTATCTTAGGATCATATACCTCTTGT
The DNA here is from genome assembly GCA_964359725.1 of Candidatus Woesearchaeota archaeon. Taxonomy (GTDB): domain Archaea; phylum Nanobdellota; class Nanobdellia; order SCGC-AAA011-G17; family GW2011-AR20; genus CAYHTT01. Next base: position 3,360 of record CAYHTT010000007.1, read on the forward strand.
TGAATTTCTGTTATTTGATTACAACCACTTATAAAAATTACCATAGTAATTGCTAATGCTAAAATCATATATAAAAAATATTTGGTTTTCATTATGCTTAATTGATATAAACATATTTAAATATTTTTATTAAACCTTTTATTTTAAAATAAAGCGCACGGCAGGATTCGAACCTGCGAATGTCCGCTCTGCAGGCGGATTCGTTAACCGCTTCGACACGTGCGCTTAGCGGGCCTGATGGGATTTGAACCCACGACCTCTTGCTATCCTCAAATTTTAGAAGGCAAGCATTCTATCCAGGCTGAACTACAGGCCCATAAAAAGATTAAAATTATTAATATTTATTAACTTAACTGTAATTCAAATTAAGATGTATGACCAAGAGGTTATCTGGGATATTTTAGCAGACTCGTGGCATAATTTTAGAAACAAACCAGATCCAATTTCAATTTATTTTAGAAATAAATATGCTAAAATTCCTGGTAAAATAATTGATTTAGGTTGTGGGAATTGCAGAAATTTAATTCTTTTTAAGGGTTATGAATGTTATGGGGTAGATTTCTCAAGTAATATGTTAGAGAAAGCTAAAATTATTTCCAAAAAATTTAATTTAAAAATAAAATTAAAAAAATCTAATTTAGTAAGTTTAGATTTTAAAAATAATTTTTTTGATTATGCTTTAATGATAGCTAGTTTACATCATATTAAAACCAATGAATTAAGATTTACAGCTTTAAAAGAACTTTATAGGGTATTAAAAAAAGATGGTATAGCTTTAATAACTGTATGGAACAAATGGCAATTAAGATTTTTATTTAGCAGAAAAAATAGTCATGTTAAGTGGCATAAGAAGGATAAAATATATTATAGATATTATTATTTATTTAATTATTTTGAATTAAAAAGATTAATTAAACGAGCAGGTTTTAAAATATTAGAAAGTAAAGTGGGTAAAAATTTAATATTTATTGTTAAAAAGTAAATTAATTCAAAAACTTTAAATACAGTCTTACTAGAAAAGCTTAATATGTATGACTTCAAAAAAATAGAAAAGAAATGGCAAGATCGCTGGTATAAAGCTAAGATATTTTGCGTTAATAAAAGTTCTAAAAAGAAGTTCTACAATTTAGAAATGCTGCCCTACCCAAGCGGTGGTGGTTTGCATATAGGCCATAGTAGAAACTATAGTATAGGTGATGCTTATTCTCGTTTCAAGAGAATGCAGGGTTTTAATGTACTTTATCCAATGGGTTATGATGCTTTTGGTTTACCAGCAGAAAATGCAGCTATTAAAAATAAAATGAATCCTAAAAAATGGACTTTTGATAATATTACATTAATGAAAGAACAACAAATTAGATTAGGACTTAGTTATGATTGGGATAGAGAAATAGTTACTTGCTTACCAGAATATTATAAATGGAACCAATATATATTTTTACAATTTTATAAAAAAGGGTTAGCTTACAGAAAAGAGGCTTTAGTTAATTTTTGTAATTCTTGCAATACAGTCTTAGCTAATGAACAAGTTATTAATGGTACATGCTGGAGATGTCATAGTAAGGTTGAATTAAAAAGTTTAGAGCAATGGTTTTTCAAAATAACACAATATGCAGATGAGTTATTAAAAGATTTAGATAAATTAAATTGGCCTGAACGTGTTAAGGTAATGCAGCGGAACTGGATTGGTAAAAGTGAAGGTATATTAATTAAATTCAAATTAGAAAATTCTGATCAGGATTTAGAAGTATTTACAACAAGAGCAGACACTTTATTTGGTGTAACATTTTTAGTTATTGCGCCAGAACATCCGATAGTAATGAAATTAATTCGAGGCAATAAAAATGAAGCAAAAATTAAAGAATTTATTAATAAGGTTGTTTTAGAGGATAAATTCTCTAGAGAAACAAAAGAAAAAGATGGTATCTTTATTAATAAGTATGCGATACATCCATTAACTCACGAAAAAATTCCAATTTACGTAGCAAATTTCGTTTTGCTAGATTATGGTACTGGAATAATTATGGGAGTTCCAGCTCATGATCAACGTGATTTTGAGTTTGCTAAAAAATACAAATTACCAGTTAAGGTTGTAATTACACCAAAAGATAAAAAATTAAATTCTGCAAGTTTAAAAGAAGCTTATTTAGAATATGGTATATTAATTAATTCTGGTAAGTTTAATAATCTAGATAATAAAAAAGGTACTCAAGAAATAACTAAACAATTAGGTAGCTTAAAACTTGGCAAAAAATCTATACAATATAAATTACGTGATTGGTTAATTTCTAGGCAACGTTATTGGGGCACCCCAATACCTATAATTTATTGTAAAAATTGTGGTATTGTTCCTGTGCCAGAGAAAGATCTTCCTATAAAATTACCAGAAGATGTTAAATTTACTGGTGAAGGCAATCCTCTTGCAACTAGTAAAAGTTTTATTAATATAAAATGTCCTAATTGTAAAGAAATGGCTAAACGTGAAACAGATACAATGGATACATTTGTTGATAGTTCGTGGTATTTTCTAAGATATTGTAGTCCGGATTATGATAAATCACCTTTTAACAAAGAAGATGTAAATTATTTCATGCCTGTTAATCAATATACTGGTGGTATAGAGCATGCTATTTTACATTTATTATATGCAAGGTTTTTTACTAAAGCTTTACGTGATTTAGGCTTATTAAAGATGAATGAACCATTTATGAAATTAACTACACAAGGTATGGTGCTTAAAAATGGTGAAGTAATGAGTAAAAGTAAAGGTAATGTAGTTGATCCCCTTAAGATTATTAATAAATATGGTGCCGATACATTAAGAACATTTATTTTATTTATTGCTAATCCAGAAAAAGAATTTGAATGGAGTGATTCTGGTATTGAAGGGATTTATAAATTCTTAAATAGGTTTTATGCTTTGCAAGATAAAATTAGCAAGAAAAATGATGAAATTGTTGAAAGTAAATTAAACAAATTAATTAAAAAAATTACTCAAGATATTGAAGAATTTAGATTTAATAATACTATAATTTCGATAATGGAATTTAGTGATTACTTGAGAAAGCGTAATTATAATAAAGCAACATTAGAAAAATTAATTTTATTAATTTCACCATTTGCGCCTCATTTAACAGAAGAAATCTGGGAAAAACTTGGCAATAAAGGTTTTATCTCAGTAGCAAGTTGGCCTAAATATGATGAACAAAAAATAAATGAAAAATTAGAAAAACAAGAGGAAAATTTAAATAAAACTGTTATCGACATTAACAATATTAAAAAATTAGTTAAAATTGAAAATCCTAAAACTTATATTTATTGTATTCCAAAAGAATTAAAATTATACGAGGAAAATAAAGATTATATTAGACAGGCTACTAACTCAAAAGAAGTTTATGTTTATGCAAATAATGATAAAAATAGATATGATCCACAGAATAAGGCAAAAAAAGCTAAGCCAGAAAAACCAGCTATTTATTTAGAATAAATTAGTTAAAATATTTAGTTAATTTAATTTGGTTTAGACTTTTAATAACTTTACTTTGTTCTAATAAACTTTGCATATTATAATTAAATTTAGTTTTTATTAATTCTTTTGCATGATTAATCAATTCTTCTTTTGAATTAAATTTTTCAGAATTATTAGTAAGAGTTTTACGAGCAGCACTTCTTACAACAAAAACGCCTAAAGGAATTTTGTATTCTGGAGTTTCAAATCTAATGACTAAGCAAGATGCTTGTCTTTTTAATCTTACAAGATGTTCTAGAACTGAAATCCTAGAGGCATAATACCCCCCAGCAGTTGTTTGTGCATAATAACTTCTTCCAAATAAACTCTCGTAATCAATTGCAAACTTAATTTCATTACCAAAATTCCATAAACTTCTTGGCAAATATCCTTCAAATAATTCATATTGCCAAACTTCTGGGAACATTAAAATAAAATAATAATTTCCAAAATAACTTCCTTGATAAAGTAAATAATCATTTATTGCATTATAATTTTTAATCTTCTTTATTAATTCCTTGCCAAGTATGTCGTCTGTAGCTGTTATTGAAAACCTAGTAGGAACTAATTTTCTATTCTTTTTTAATCCTAGTACACCAATGCTCAGTAATTTACTTAAAGTATTTTCATCAAAACCAGATTCATATAAATAAGTTAAAGCTTCTGTTGCTTTTAAATCTGTATCACTAAAAACTTTTTCAACTTTGATGTCTATTTTAGTATTTCCAAGAATTTTGACTTGTTTTAACTCTCCTATTGGACCGGTTGGCATTGCTATTTTTTCAAAATCAAATCTTATATTAGGAGTTTTATTTAATTTAATTTCAACATCTACTGGTTTAGAGGCCATGCCAATTTCTTGCGAAATCTCGAGAAATTTACTACTTTTCTTAACCTCATAAACATTACTTTTAAATCTCGAGTTAATTAAAGAAGCTCTTAATTGTGCAATTTCTTCCATTGAAAGATCTTGTTGTACCCAGGTGTTTGGAGCGTCATAAATCCAAGCTTCCTCTACTTCTGCAGGAGGACTCAAAATACCAACATTTACTTCTGGGTATTTAAGTTTAGAACCCACAAAAACTGAAGGTGGTGAACTTCCAAGAAAATCCTCTTTCTTAAATTCTTTAATAATATTAAACATATAATTAGTTTTAGCTATTAGTTTACTAAAATCGCGCTTAGAAGTAATAAATCTCATATCATTAATAATACTTTTAAATATATAAAGTTTAGTAAATTATATAAAGATTATAAGTTAATTTTATTATATGAAATCAAGTGAGTTAAAGAAAAAATATTTAGAATTTTTTAAAACTAAAAGGCATGCTATTATTCCAAGCTCTTCATTAATACCAGAACATGACCCAACTGTTTTATTTACAACAGCTGGAATGCATCCTTTAGTTCCTTATTTACTAGGCCAAAAACATCCTCTTGGCAGGAGATTAACTAATAATCAAAAATGCTTGCGTACAGATGATATTGAAGAGGTAGGTGATAGTACTCATTTAACATTCTTTGAAATGCTTGGAAACTGGTCTTTAGGAGATTATTTCAAAAAAGACGCAATAACATGGAGTTATGAATTTTTAACTAAACATTTAAAACTAAATCCTAAAAGAATTTATATAAGCTGCTTTAAAGGCGATAAAGACGCTCCTCGTGATAATGAATCAGTAAAAATCTGGCAAAGTTTAGGTATTACAAAAGAGAGAATTTATTTTTTCGGTAAAAAAGAAAACTGGTGGGGACCTGCTGGTTCTACTGGTCCCTGTGGTCCAGATACTGAAATGTATTATGATACTTTAAAGCAAAAATGCAGTAAAGATTGTATGCCTGGATGTAATTGTGGTAAATATATAGAAATATGGAATGATGTTTTTATGCAATATAATAAAACTTTAGATGGAAAATATATTGAATTAAAACAAAAAAATGTTGATACTGGAATGGGTGTTGAAAGAACAGCAATGGTTTTACAAAAAAAAAATAGCGTATTTGAAACAGATTTATTTATTGATATTGTAAATAAAATAAAAAGTCTTGCCAGTAATAAAGATACTAGAGCAATTAGAATTATAGCTGATCATTTAAGAGCTGCTGCATTTATTTTGGCTGAGAATATTCCTCCAAGTAATGTTGAACATGGTTACATATTAAGAAGATTAATTAGAAGAACTATTAGATATGGTCATTTAATTGGGATTAAAGATAAATTCACGAGTAAAATAGCAGAAATAGTTATTAAAAATTATAAAAATGATTACCCTGAATTAGAACAAAATAAAGAATTTATTTTAAATGAAATTCAAGCAGAAGAAGAAAAATTTGAAAGAACATTAATTAATGGTTTAAAAATTATTCAAGAGGAATTACCAAAATTAAAAAATAAAATTATCCCTAAAGAATTAGCATTTAATTTATTTACAACTTATGGATTTCCATTAGAGATGATTAAAGAGGTTGCTCGCGAGCATAATTTTAAAGTAGATGAAGCTGGTTTTAACGAATTATTTGCAAAACATCAGGAAATCTCGAGAAAAGGTGCTGAACAGAAATTTAAAGGTGGATTAGCAGATCATAGTCAAGAAGTAATTAAAATGCATACCGCAACGCATTTATTACACCAAGCTTTACGTGATGTTCTTGGAAAGCATGTAAGACAAATGGGAAGCAATATTACAAAAGAAAGATTAAGATTTGATTTCTCGCATCCAAAAGCTATGACAAAAGAGGAAATTAAAAAAGTTGAAGATCTGGTAAATAAAAAAATAAAAGAAGGTTTACAAGTTACTAGATTAGAGATGCCTTATAACGAAGCAATTAGAAAAGGTGCTTTAGCATTCTTTAAAGAAAAATATCCTGAAGTAGTTTCAGTTTATAAAATTGGTAATTATAGTATGGAGCTTTGTGGTGGTCCTCATGTTAAAAATACTCGTGAAATAGGAAAATTCAAAATAATAAAAGAGGAAGCTGTTGCAGCTGGTGTAAGAAGAATTAAAGCTATAATAAGTTAAATTTCTAATTTATTTAATTTGTCTTGTATATCTTTTAATTCTTTAGCTAAATACTTATAAGTTTCACTTTTCTTAGTTTCAGGATGAGTTCTTTCATGTTTTTCTTTTAATTCAACTTTTTCTTTTTTAATTTCTTTCTTTTCTGCATAAGAAAATTTATCTTTTACTAACTCAAGATCATTATTTATTTCGTTAAGTAAAGTTTTTATGCCAAGTATAGCTTTTCTTTTTCTATCATGAATTTGTTTTAAATATTCATATCTTTCAAGTAAATTTATTGTATCTATAGTTGCAAGTAATAAATTCTTTCTAGAATCAATAGGACTAGGTACAGAAATATAAACTTGGTCTTTTTGTGTTCTCATCATTCAAATAAAGTTTTATCTATACTCATTAATTTGTCTTTTATTGTATTCAAGTTTTCCTGCCATTGCTCTAATTCATTATCTTCATCTTGTTTAATTTGCTTTAAATTATTTATTATTTTTTGCACTTCTTCTATTTTATTTTTTATTGAAACTAAAGAACTCATTGCTTGCTCATATTTGTCAATTTTAATGAATAAAGACTTTTCAGATGTTGGTCTTGATAATGATGATGGCAATGCTCTTTTAACTTCTTTTAATGTATCAAAATTTTCAGTGAAAGATGGTGTGTAAGAAGGCATTTCCTCTTCTTCAAAGTCTGGTTTTGGAAAATCTGGAAATGCTTTTTCAGGAATAGGGTAACTAGAAATAGATTTTTTCTTATCTTTAAATAAAGCCATTTTTAAGCCTCCTTTTATAAAAAAGCGTTTTTTAAACTATTAAATATTTTCTTATTATTGTACTGTAGTAAATATATTTATTAAAAAGGTATTTAAATTAGTACCTTAACAAAAATCTAATGGATTTTTTACAAATACTGCAGGATTTTGTTAATGAAGTAGCTGGAAAAGATGCTGTTAAATTAGTAAATTTGATGAAAGAACGTGAGAATATTTCTGAATTTGAATTAGCAGAAGATTTAAAGCTAAATGTTAATCAAGTTAGAAATTTACTTTACAAACTTAATTCATATAATTTAGTTTATTCTTCTAGAAAGAAAGACCGTGAAAAGGGTTGGTATATCTATTATTGGACTTTTAATTTTAGACATGCTCGTGATGTTTTGATAGCAAGAAAAAAAGATAGGCTAAATTATTTACAAGAAGAATTAGACAAAGAAAGTAAAAAAGGTTTTTATGTATGCCCAAATGATGATGTTAGAATGGAGTTAGAAGAGGCTTTAGAATATAATTTTAAATGTCCTGAATGTGGTGCTTTATTAAGGCAAGAGGATAGTAGTAAAAAAATTAGTGAAATTCAGCATGAAATAACAAAATTAACTCATGAACTAGAGGAATTAAGTAAGCCATTAACTATTATGCCAGCAATAGAAAAAGAAATTGAGAAAAAGAAAAAACCAAGAAAAAGAGTTAAGAAAGTTAAAAAGAAAAAGGTTAAAAGGAAAAAATTAAAGAAAATTAAGAAAAAGGCTAAGAAAATAAAAAAAGTTAAAAAAATTAAGAAAAGGGTTAAACATAAAAAGAAATCTAACAAGTTATTTAAAAAATTAAGAAAACTAAGGTTTTAATAAAATTTATATACCCCTTAGCTATATTAAAATTAATGAAGAATTATTATAAAATCTTGATTGTTGTGATTGTTTTAGCATTAGCATTATTTTTATTAAACTTATTTGAATTTGATATTACTTCGCAAGTCGTAAGTGATAAAGGTTTTGCTATTACAACAACGAATACACAAAATGTAAAATCCTGTAGCTCAAGACAAGATAACTATAATCCTTACTTACAAGGGTATGCTTCTTATGTTGCTTTTACTAGAATAGATGAAAGAGAAGTAAAGGGAGATGATTTTTGTTTATCAAGAACAACTTTAAAGGAAATGTCTTGTGATGGTAATAAAATATTAAGAACTACTATTGGCGAATGCAAGTATGGTTGTGTTACAGATATTAATGGTAGGGGTTATTGCAATAGGGCAAGAACAAGGTCATTAGCTGTTAAAACAACTTATGGTTATTAAGAAGCAGCATAAATTTCTTCTTCTAATTCCTCTAAGTCTTCTAAATCTTCTACATCCTCATTAAACATTAATTCTAATTCTTGTAACTCGAGTTTTTGTTTTTTACTAAGCATTTTTCATATCACTAAATCCAACTAATAATAAAACTAGACCAACTAAGATTACCAATAAGACTAAACCACCTTTGATTAATGTTAAAGTAGCTGTCCACCAACCATATTGATTATTATAACCGATACTTAACCATAATGCTAGAAATATTAAAACTATACCAAATACAACTTTGAATAAGTTTTTAATTATATCTGTCATTATCTCTGTTTTATGGAAAATAATTAAATATAAAAAGCTTTCCAAAAGATTTTTAAACAATAATTAGAGCTTTTTTAACATGGGGTATTATAATTACATTCAAGAAGCTTGGAAAAATCCTAAAGAGAATTTAGGTGGTTTATATAAACAAAGATTAATAGAATGGCGTAAAGGTAATTCTGTTATTAGGGTAGAACATCCGACTAGGATAGATAAAGCTAGAAGAATTGGTTACAAAGCTAAACAAGGTTATGTTGTTGTAAGAATAAGATTACCTCGTGGTGGTAGAATGAGACCTAGATTTAGAGCAGGTAGAAAAAGCAAAAAGAGAAGAAGAAAATTAATTCTTGGAATGAATTATAGATGGGTTGCTGAACAAAGAGCAAATAAAAAATATCCTAATTGTGAAGTTATTAATTCTTATTATCTCGCAAAAGATGGTAAGTATTATTGGTTCGAAGTTTTATTAATAGATAGAGAACTCGGTAAAAAATATCCTGAAATAGCCGAATTAGCAAAACAACGAGGTCGTGTTTATAGAGGACTATCGAGCGCGGCAAGACGTTCTAGGGGACTTTTAGGCAAAGGTAAAGGTTATGAAAAAGTAAGACCGAGTTTAGCTGCTTATAAAAGACGTAGAAAAAATTAATTTTTAAAATCAAAAGATATATATATGTGTTTTAATGTTAATATTTCTAGATGAATTATTTGAATAAAAGAGTGATTTATTTAAGTGTATTTTTAATTCTTGCTTTATTTATTATTAGCGCTTGTAAACAACAAGTGAGAGGTGTACAAATCAGTGGAGTAGAATGTTTACCGGGACAACAAATTGGAGATGTAGATGGGGATGGACAAATTACTAGTTATGATGCATCTTTAGCTAACCAAATTGCTAATGGAATAATTCCAGAACCAAATAATATTTGTTGTATTGATGCTAATAATGATAAGTCAATAACTTCATCCGATGCTTCACAAATACTTCAAATAGTTGTTGGTAATTTACAAAGTCCAGGAACTTGTGTTGAAACTCCACCAACTACATGTGCTGATAGTGATGGTGGAAAGAATTATTATGTTAAAGGTGTATCTGAAGGGATAACGAGTTGGGACGGGAATAAACAAACAGTTTTGGATGTATGTCAAACAAATGTAAACGAAGAATTTGTCTTTCTTGATGAATATTATTGCAGTGATAATAAAATCAATGTAGAAAGATATACCTGCCCTAATGGCTGTAAAGATGGTGCTTGCATTTCAGATAAAAATGTTGATCTATCTGTAACAGATATTACTTATAAAATTACAGATTCGTCATTTAATGATACAAAGTCTATAAATTTTTATATAACCATTAAAAATGAAGGGAATAAAGATATAAATGAGACTTTTATTGTGGGGGTTGGTTCTAATCCAACTAAAGAGTATCCTAAAAATGGATTCGGAGCCTCTAATTTAATAAAAAATGAGGTATTTAAAAGTGGGGCCTATAAAAAGGTGTATATAAATGGAGCATATTTAATAAAAAGAGGTAATTCGCTTGAAACAACAATTACCGGCTATGTTGACCTACTACCGCCGGCATTTCTTGCTAATAATGTATCTACAGAATACCAAAATAAAATAAAAGAGGATGACGAAACAAATAATAAAAGATCTCAATACTTTTTAATCAATACAGAAGTAACTTATCAAGGTGTTTTAGATATGTTAAATAAATGTGATCGTGCTGCAATATATGTTAATGTTTCGGATCCTTTTTGGTCATCTAATCCACACCCAACAGGTAATAGCTTATGTCAAGCCGATAATAAAATTTGCGTTACAGCGATGCTATCTGAATCAACATTAGCACCGAGTAGTCCGCCTAATGAATGGGGTGAAAATACAAATTCGGGATTATGGCCTTGTAGTTGGGATGCGACAAGTGTTTATGGAAGATCTAGTTGGAAAGCATATAAATTAGATGCAATTTGTTGTTCTCCATAATCTTTCTTTTTTAAAATTTTCTAACATAAATTTTGCCGCGAGCAAATATTAAAAATAATATTAATAAGATTATAGCTACTATAATAACTATAAAAAATACAAATCCAAATAATAACAAAAGTAAAATTGCTAATGGTATTCCAAATACTAATATTAAAATCAAATATATCCTTAATCTTAAATCAATTCTCTTTAATTTTGCCATAACAAAAACTATAAATATGGTAATATAAATTTTACTATAATGATAAGTTTAAAAGAAATAAAATCTTATATTGAGAAAAGTGAAAATCCTTTAATATTTTTTGATGATGATTCAGATGGATTATGTTCATATTTATTAATTAAAAAGTATTTCGATAAAGGTAAAGGTATATTAGTAACACATTCTATTTTAGATGAAAGTTATTTAAAAAAAGTTCAAGAATATAATCCAGATTTAATTTTATTATTAGACAAACATGGCATAAGCCAAGATTTGATTGATAAGGTTAATGTTCCGATTATTTGGGTAGATCATCATCCAATAGAAAAAGTTCAAGGTGTTAAACATTTTAATCCTTTGTATATAAATAAAAAACCTTATCCTACTTCTTATTGGTGTTATGAAATTACAAAAGATAAAGAAGAAAATTTGTGGATAGCTATGGTAGGGATAATGGCTGATTGGAGTTTAAAGCATTTAAATGAATTTAGAAAAAAATATCCTGATTTAATTAATGTAAAAGTAAAAGAGCCTGAGGATTTGTGTTTTAAAACAAAATTTGGAATATTTGTTAAATTATTTACATTTATTTTAAAAGGCAAAACGAAAGAAGTAAAAGAGTCTATTAGTATATTAGAAAAAATAAATAATCCTTATGAAATTCTTAATCGAACTACTGAAAATGGAAAATTTATTTACAAAAGATTTGAAAAGCTTAATGAAGAATATGAAAGAATTTTGAAAGATGCTTTAAAAAATAATATAATTACAGAAAATATTCTACTATATACTTATTCTGCTAAAGATACAAGTTTTACTACATTATTAGCAAATGAATTAATGTACAGATTTAAAGACAAGGTAATTATAATTGCTCGTGAAAAAAATGATATGATGAAGATTAGCTTAAGAACGTATCATAAAAGTAAAATTATCTTACCACCTTTAATTAACAAAGCTATATTTGGATTACGTGGAAATAGTGGCGGGCATGAGCATGCTTGTGGTGGTGATATTAATAAAGAGGATTTTAGAACATTTGTGGATAGGTTAGAACATTTATTAAAATGAAATTTTTAGATATATTTATTGAAGATTGTAGATATTATGATCAGAAAAATATAGAGACAAACACAATTTTAAAGTATGTAAAGGTAAAGGGGAAAACCCTATTAGATATAGGTTGTGGTATAGGAAGGCATTCTTTTCCATTAGCAAAATATGCAGAAATAGTTATAGCTTTAGATAAAGATAAAAGATTTTTAGAGTATTTTAATAAACACAAGAAAAGAAATGTAATATTTATTAATAAAAAAGCTGAGAAATATTTGAGAAAGAGAAAAAAATTTGATATCATTTTACTTGCATGGCCTACAGATTTTAATTCTAAATTTATTAGGCTCATAAAAAAGTTTATGCATGAAAATAGTATTTTTATGACATGTAATAATAGTTCTGATTTCGAAAGTATTATAGATAAATTAAATATCATTAAAAAGAGTTATAATAAAGATATTAAAAAGAAATTTATGTTTATTAATTTACTTACTAAAAAATTTAAATTATTAATGAAGAAGAAAATTTTTACAGAATATTTATATCCAAATAAACAAAAAGCTTTTAGGATAATAAAAAATAATTTAAAATTATTCTCTAATATAAAATTAAACAAAAACCAACAAGAAAAATTAAAAGATTTAATTAATAAACATAAAATTGGTAAAAAGATTAAATTTGATGAGGAAGTTTGGTTTTATTTATTAACCCTAAAATGAAGAAAATAATATTAATTTTAATTGTATTAATTTTATTACCAAGTATTTTAGCTCAAGAATTTAACGATTATGGTAATTTAGTTATTGAAACAAAATTAAATTCTAGTTTGAATATAGAAAAGTTAAGTTCAAATTATGAATTAGATTATGTTTATGCAAATTTAACTTTGTTTCCTCGTAACACAGAATTTCAAACTAGTAATACTATTATAAAAAGTAATCCAGATGCACAAATTACTGAGCAAGAGGATTTTGTATTATATTATTGGAATAATCCTAAGCAAGATAAATTAGAATTTAATTTAGAAAGTAAGATTAATAGCAACATAAATTTTAAAGAAATTAATGAAAAGGTTAAGTTTCCTATTTTAGATGTTGATTTAAATGGTTATGAAAAATATTTAATAGCAACAGAAAGTGTAACATCAAATGATTTAGAAATTAAAAAATTAGCTTCTGAATTAGCAGAAGGAGAAGATGACTTATATAATGTTGTTTGGAAGATTGCTCTTTGGACTAACCAAAATATTAATTATAGCTTAGAAACATTAACGGCAGAAGTTAGCCAAAATGCAACTTGGGTTCTAGAAAATAGAAAGGGTGTTTGTGACGAATTAACTAGTTTGTTTGTGGCAATGTTACGTTCACTTAAGATACCCGCGAGATTTGCTGTTGGTCAAAGTTATACTAATATGATTAATGGTTTTGGAAATCATGCTTGGGCTGAAGTTTATTTCCCGAGTTATGGTTGGGTTGCTTTTGATCCTACTTACGGCCAGTATGGTTATGTTGATGCTACTCATATAAAAATGAAAGATGAATTAGATGTTAAAGAATCTAGCATAAATTATGGTTGGCGTTCTTATAAAGTTAATATTGAAGCAGATATATTAAATGTTGAAAGTAAAGTACTTTTGAAAAGGGATTTATTTAAAAAAGAGTTTAATGTTAAATTGGAAATACTAGAAAATGATGTTGGTCCTGATAGTTATGTTCCAATAAAAGTTAGTTTAATAAATCCAAATAATTTTTACTTACCTTATACTTTTTATATAACAAAAGCTCCAAATTTAATTAAAAGTAATGTAAAAAATGTTTTAATTAAGCCGGGGGAAACAAAAAATATTTTCTTTTTAGTTAATATTAATCAAGAATTAGAACCAGGATTTATTTATACATCAAAAATCGAAATTCAGGATATATTTAATAATACATTAAGTGAGAATTTAAGATACGCTAATACATTTAATACTTATTCGTTAGAAAATGCTCAAGATAAAATTAATGCTTTAAAAGAAGAAGAAATAAAAATTTTTTCTAGAGAAGTAGATATTGAATGTAGTAAGGATAAAGATTTTTATTATAATTATGAAAAAATTAATTTGAATTGTAAATTATATAATCTTGGTAATACTAATTTAGAAAATTTAGATATTTGTTTAAAAGATGATTGTCAAAATATAGATTTAAATATCGCGGAAGAAAAAGAATTTAATTTTATTATAAATGCGGATGAAAGTTTACCAGAAGCTATTATAAAAGCTGAAAATCAAGATATTAGTAAAACAGAATTTATTAAATTAAATGTTTTAAAATTACCTAATTTAAAGATAAGTAATCTAGATTATCCGGGTAATGTTAATTACAATAATAAATACAATTTAGAATTTATTTTAGTAAGTGATTCAGAAGCTAATAATGTTGAGATTAAACTTGGCAATACAAAAGTTCTTGAATTAGAAAAGTTTAATGGAAAACAAAGATTTAATGTCGAATTTCAAGGAAAAAATATTTACAAAAAAGATGCAAAGCTCGAAGTAGATTATAAAGATAAAAATAATGTTAATTATAATACACTTGAAGAATTGCAGATCCAAGTTGGTAATATTCCGATTTACACAAAATTTTGGTTCTGGATAGCTATAATATTATTAATAATTATAATTAGTATGATTTTGCAAAATAAGCTACGCCGTTAGCTTTATTATTGCAAACAAAACATTTACCATGAGCTTTTTCTGTTAATGATATGTTTAAACTTTTAGCACCTTTAGTTTTTTCTTTAATCATATCTTCACATTTTAAATCAAGACACCAATCTATTTTAGCAATCTTTCCAGAATCAATAACTTTTTTCATGTCATTAATGTTTTTTACTTTTATTATACCTTCATTAAGAAACTTCTTTGCTTTATTATATAAATTATTATGTATTTCTTCAAGAGTTTTTTCAATTTTTTTATTTAAATTTTTAATTTTTACTGTTTCTTTTTTTAATGTATCTCTTCTTACTAAAATAACTTGATTTTTCTTAATATCCTTTGGGCCAATTTCAATTCTAATTGGAAAGCCTTTAAGTTCATACTCATTAAATTTCCAACCCGCACTGTAATCTTCTCTATCATCTAAATAAGTATTATAATTTTTTAATAATTTTTTAACTTCATTAGCTTTCTTTAAAACTTGTTTTTTACTATCCTCAAATATAATTGGGATAATAATAACTTTTATTTCTGCTAATTTAGGAGGTATAACTAAACCGTGATCATCTCCATGTAATGCTATCATTATACCAATAGTTCTTGTTGTAAATCCCCAAGAATTCTGCCAAACATATTGCTTTTTCTCATTTTTATCTAGATAATTTATTTCAAATGCCCTACTAAAATTTTGTCCTAAATCATGACTTGTACAGCATTGAATTGCTTTTCCATTAGGCAATAAAGTTTCTAAACTTAATGTATAAAATGCACCAGCAAATTTTTCTTTTTCTGATTTTTTACCTTTTAAAGCAGGAATTGCATATAATTCCTTTAATGTTTTTTCATAAATATTTAACATAAGTAAAGTATCTTGTTTAACTTCTTTTTCTGTTGCAAATGCATTATGCCCTTCTTGCCATAAAAACTCACGGGTACGTAAAAATGGTACTGGATGTTGAAATTCCCATCTTATAATATTATTCCATTGGTTTAATTTTAATGGTAAATCCTTCCAACTATGAATCCATTTTCTATAATGATCGTACATTATTGTTTCTGATGTTGGTCTTATCGCTAATCTTTCATTTAATTTTGTGTCACCGGCTTGCGTTACCCAAGCTACTTCTGGATTAAAGCCTTCTACATGTTCTTTTTCTTTTTTTAATAATGATTCTGGTATCAACAAAGGAAAATAAGCATTTTTTATGTTTAATTTTTTAAACACATTATTCATATAACTTTGAACAGTCTCCCAAATATAATAAGCTCGAGGTCTGAAAACAATACAACCAGAAACTTTACTGTAATCAGCTAGTTCTGCTTTTTGTATCACTTGTGAGTACCACTCAGAAAAATTATCTCTCTTTTTTACAGTAATTGCTTCGGGTTTTTCCATAAATAAGAAATTATTAAGTTAATATTTAAACTTTCCTAATTAATTCGCAATCTGGAGTAACTTCTACAAAATGATTTGCTTTACCTTCTCTAAATGCTGAACATTGATTTTCTGGTAGATTATCTATTGCTTCTCTTGGATCATGAGCAACATCACAAACCCAATCGTCTGCCAAATTATTAGATAAACATGGACCATTACCTAAATCAATAGTTTGTTGCTTACATAACCCAATACATTCTTGTGCAACATCTAATTCTTCTATTTTTGGTTGTGGTGTACAAGCTGTTAAAAAGATTAAAAATAAAATAATTAATTTTTTCATGATATTACTAAGTCTATATTATTATTAAATGTTTTGATGGGGTTGCCAGGATTTGAACCTGGATCTTGAACCCCCGAAGCTCAAATAATAA
>CAYHTT010000008.1:0-19979 GCA_964359725.1 Candidatus Woesearchaeota archaeon
GCATCCCATTTATATCCTTGATTGCATACCCCACAATAACAATTATCGCCTTTGTCATCATAAATTATACCGCCTAATTGGCCATGTGGCTGTGGACAACTTGCATCTCCTAGGCGCTGCTCAAAACTGGCATCTGGGAAAAGACTACCATCAGGCTCAAAGGAATCAACTGAATTAAAATTATAATAAGATGTACTTACTACGTTACTTGGTTTTGACTCTGCACATAATGTGAAATTTGCTCGAACTCTTGGAGCTACATAACATTCTGTACAATAATCTTCACTACCTCGACAATATCCACCACCTTCAATATCGCCTACAGCACATCTTCCTCCTGTGCCATACAATCCTTCATCTACACCATAAGCTATATCTATATTCCCAATTATACACTTATTATTTATTGTATCTCTTTGACATTTATATCCTCCAGCATCATATGCTGTCATTGAACATCGTGGATGATACCAATTACAAGTATATCCTTGAGAACCAACATTTACTGTAGCTGAGGCAGATTTACTTGCATCAATAACACTTGTTGCAACAATAGTACATGTTTTTGCTGTAGTTGGTGCTGTGAGTATTGGTGCTTTATAAGTTGCACGACTTCCTGTTACCTCAGTAAATGTTCCACATGTTGCACTCCAAGAAACATCACCAACAGAACTAGTTCTTTGCTCTAATCTACAACCAGAAACACTAGTACAAATATTTAGATCTTGTTCTCCACAACTTCTTATTGTTCCAGTACAATAACTATAGCCAAGAAAGTTAGCAACATAACATCCCTTAACTCCAACACCAATATGACTACCACATAAACCAAGATTATTTGAAAAAGAACCACAAGAAACTGTTGGTGTACCAGTACAAACATTAAGAATACCACTAGCTGCTGCTGTAAATTCTTCTGTTGCTTCTGGTCTAAGTTTAACAGATGTTGGAGAAAGTGCTACAGCAACAGTACTTACTCCCAGAATACTTACAGTAGATGATGCAGATTTACTTGTATCTAGAGTACTTGTTGCAATAATAGTACATGTTGTTGCTATGCTTGGTGCTGTATAAGTTACACTTGTTCCTGTTGTTGGACTTAATGTTCCGCATGTTTTGGTCCATGTTAAACTACCTTGATTTACTGTTCCTGTAAATAATTGAATTCCATTTGTTGAAAGAGAAGCAGATGTAGGTGAAATACTAATGCTTATAGAGGGTGGTTCATTAATACTTAATCTAAATGATTTTGAGGTTGCACCTTGCTCAACTTTTTCAGATTTCAAGAATACTGTAAAAGAATAACTACCAGCTAATGTTGGTATTCCATTTATAGTAGCACTAAGACCTTCTGTATAAGGTAAATTTAATCCAGGTGGTAAGGAACCAGATACAGACCAAACATAAGGAGCTGTACAAGCAGCTGATGCACTTGCACTTATTGTTGCAGAATATGATTTTCCTCTTGTGCCATCTGGAAGACTTGATGTTGTTATCGTTAACGAGCATGGTTCTATACTATTTACATTAGCAGTATTAAAAATAAAATAAATTACTATGCTAAATATAAATAAGCTTAAAAAAAATATTTTTCTCATATTACCTCTTTTTTATTACTATTTTAAGAAATTTTTAATTATTTAAACATTTTGATTTAAAACTTTAATCCTAGCTTTTTGGTCTCCATTTGTAAACATTATCGTGATGATCGTAATATCTAAAAATTATTGTATCTTCCTTTAGTGTAAATAAAAGAACAAAATGTCCAATATGAACTCTTTTGTATTTTTGTAATGGTGCTCTTAAGTTTTTATAGTGATTTAAATTCTCTAAATGAATAATTTCATCAATTTTCTTTAGAATCTTTTCAAATTGAACTTTATCTTTTTTAGTGAGTTTAGAAAGTATTTTATCTAAATCTGGGTGAATTTCATAATTCATTTATATCTCTTCCTTAATTCATCTACAGATTTAAACCTAACCCCCGTCTGATGTTCTGTTTTACGAATCTTCTCTATAAATTCAGGTCTTAATTCGGGTTCTTCTTCTATATACTTTGTGACTACAAATTCTATAGCTTCTCCTTTATCCCTTAATCCATATTTCGCCTTCACAACATTTAATGCCCTGTTAGTATTATCATTAATCTTGACTAATGCTTGTACCATCTTAGTTCACCTTATTTTAACTAATTTAGACTTATTTATAAATCCTTCGCTTTTTAGTGAAACTTTTATAAATATAAAATAAGAAAATTACAAACTAAATTCTAACTTCGTAAAAGAAACTTTTATATATAAACCTTAATTAAATTAAAATATGCCTATTAATATTACAACAGCTGTAGACTCTTTAGTCGAATTAGTAAATAATAAGCAAAGAATTAGTTTAGAAGATGCTGCAAAAGAACTTGGAATTCCTGCTAACATAATAAATGAATGGGCTACTTTTTTAGAAGAAGAAAATATTCTTACAATAGAGTATAAGTTCACAAAACCATTTTTAGTTGCAAAATCCGCTAAAATTACAATTGATATTAAGGAATTAGAAAATGAACTCGAGTTAATAACAAGAAAACTTGAATACGTATTAAGTAATTTAGAAAAACAACAAATTAAACATGAGATTAAAATTGAAAGTTTAGACGATATTAAAGCGTTAGTAAGAAAAGGAGATATATTTAATCAAAAAAAATTAAATAATAATATTGTTTATGCTCAAAAATTTATTTTAGAATTTCAAATTAAAACTTTATTAAATAAAATTAGAAAAATAAAAAAAGTTAATTTAGAAATAATAAATGAATTAAAAGACAAACTTGCTATGATATTAAAAAGAAAAAATATTTTTGATGATAATTTAAAGATGATAAAATAGAGGTGCAGCTTTGGTAGTTAAAGATACGTATAACTTTTATTCAGGTAATATTCCAATTAATGTTACCATAGAAAGTAAAAAGGATGAGTTTGTATTAGTTTATAATCTAAGTGTTGCAACGGTTAGCCAAAGTACAGAAGTTATACTAGATAAAATAAGGGATGAATTAGTTACAAAAATCAGATTAAGTATTGGCGAAATCACAGATGAAAAAAAATCTGAATTAGTAAAAACAAAATTTAAAGAAAATGTTATTTTCTTGCTAAATAAATATTTGCCTGATTTAAAAGAGAATGTAAAAAATTTTCTAGTAACATATATAATGCATAAAAGTCTGGGTTTAGGAAAAATTGAATTATTATTAGAAGATAAAAATTTAGAGGAAATAGTAATTAATAATGCTTCTGATCCAGTTTGGGTGTATCATCATAACCATGGTTGGCTCAAAACAAATATTTATTTGCAAAGTGAAGAACAAATTAAACATTTCGCAACTATAATAGGAAGAAGAGTAGGAAGAAGCATTAGCATATTAAATCCATTATTAGATGCTCATTTAGAAACAGGCGATAGAGTAAATGCAACTTTAAACCCAATTTCCACAAAAGGAAATACATTGACTTTAAGAAAATTTTCTGTAAAGCCAATTACAATAACTAACTTTATTATAAATAAATCAGTTTCAGTAAGTGCTGCTTCTTTAATATGGGCAACAGTTGAATTTGAGCTTAGTACTTTAATTACTGGAGGAACAGCTACGGGAAAAACTTCTTTTCTAGGAGCAATTTGCGGATTTTTTCAACCAAATCAAAGAATTATCTCGGTAGAGGATACAAAAGAACTCCAAATGCCCAAGTATTTACATTGGATTCCTCTCTTAACTCGAGAGCCGAATGTAGAAGGTAAAGGTGAAATTAGTATGCTGGATTTAATTATTAACTCATTAAGAATGAGACCTGATAGAATAGTTGTTGGAGAAATTAGAAGGCAAAGAGAAGCTGAAACATTATTTGAAGCAATGCATACTGGTCATTCTGTATATGCAACATTACATGCAAATGATACAAATGAAACTATTAATAGATTAATAAACCCCCCGATAAATGTACCTAAAACTTTACTTCCTGCAATATCAGCAATAGTAGTTATGTATAGAAATAGACGTACAGGTATAAGAAGAATTTACCAAGTTTCTGAAATTTTAAATGACCCGGATGCTAAGTTTAATGTTTTATTACAATTAGATTTAAAACAAGATAGAATACTTACTGCAAATAAATCTAAACGCTTATTACCAGAATTAGAATTACAAACTGGATTGAGTGAACAAGAAATAAATAATAATTTGCGAGAGAAAAGTTTAATCCTTTCTTGGCTAGTTAAAAAGAAAATTGATGATGTAAATGATATAGGCAAGGTTATTGCAACATATTATACAAATAAAAATACTTTAATGAAATTTATTAAAAAATGATTAATGCTATTGCAAAACAATTTCCTTATTTGAAATTAAATTTATTACAAGCAGGAATTGATTTAGCACCTGAGCAATTTATTAAAAAAACTTTAATCAATACTTTAATAATAGCCGTAACATTAACAATAGCTTTAATATTAGTTTTTTTGCGTGCTGAGATTAATTTAGCTTTTGCGTTTTTAGCTTTTCCAGTAATTTTTTTATTAATATTTTATTTCATTGTAAGTACACCAAAATTTCGTGCAAATAAAAAAACGCGTGAGATAGATCGCGAGATAATATATGCGGGAAGATTTTTATTAATTGAACTTAGCGCGGGTGTTCCATTATTTGATGCTATTGGAAATGTAGCTCATAGTTATAAAAAAATAGGAAAGCATTTTCAAGATATTATTGACAGAGTAGAAGTAGGAAAGCCGATTGAACAAGCTTTAAATGAGGTAATTGAAATTACTCCTAGTCCTGATTTTCGCAAGTTACTTGCCCAAATTTCTAATTCGTTAAGAACGGGTGCGGATGTTTCTGTAGCATTAGAAAGTATTACTGATCAAATAACAAAAGAACATTTAATTAAAGTTAAAGAATATGGTAAAAAAATAAATCCTTTGGTTATGTTTTACTTATTAATTGCAATAATAGTTCCGAGTTTGGGTGTTGCAATGCTCGCATTATTAAGCGCATTTACAGGATTAACATTAAATTTAGGTAATTTAATTGGTATTGCAATCATAACTGGATTAATCCAAATTTCATTTCTCTCAGTAATATTAACAAATAGGCCAGGTGTGCAATAATGGCAATAGCTCATAAAATTTTTATAAGTAAAACTTTAAGCAATAAATTAATTCGAGAATTAAAAGCTGCTGATATTAAAATTGAGATAAATAAATTTATTATTAGATTATTGATAGCTGCTTTTGTATTAAGTTTTCTTATCTTATTAATATTTTTTCGAGATGATATTAGATTTTTAGAAGGTGGTAGTTTTACTAAAGCTTTAACACAATATTGGTTGCTAAGTTTATTTATTAGCATCTTAATTTTATTATTTTTTGCTTATTCATTAATTGTATTAAGAAAATATAAAAGAAAAAAAGAGGTTGAAAATGTTTTAGCAGATTACTTACAATTAGTTTCTGCAAATTTAAATGCTGGCATGCCAATAGATCAAGCTTTATGGTATGCTGTTCGAGAAAGATTTGGTATTCTTGCTGAAGAAATTGAGATTGTAGCAAGAAAAACTTTAGCAGGAGTGGATTTGGAAGATGCTTTAATTGAATTTAGCCAGAAATATGATTCTGATATGCTAAAAAAAGCTGTTGTCTTGCTAATAGAGGGGATGCGAGCAGGTGGTGAATTAGCAACTGTAGTAAATAAAATAGCTTGGAGCATTAAAGAAGATCAAATTCTAAATAGAGAAATGAGTGCAGAAGTAATGACATATAGCATTTTCATAATATTTGCATCTTTATTCGCTGCACCATTATTTTATGCATTAGCAAATAGAATTATAATTATCATGGCAGAAGTTACTAGTAAGATTAGTGTAGAAAATATAGTTGGGGTAACAACACAAATCCCTATAAGAGCATTTGCTCAAGGTATTAATGCAAGTGACTTTAAAGTATTTTCATTTATTAGTCTGGGCATAACAAATGTTATTTCGGCTATATTAATCTCAGCAATCAGAAAAGGTAGTGTAAAAGCAGGTTTAAGATTAATACCATTGTTTTTAGCAATTGGTTATTTAGTATTTTTAACAGCATCTGTATTATTAACTCAAGCTTTCCAAGGACTAATATAAATAAAAAACATAAGCTTTATATATAACTTTTCTTTATCTTATTTAAAAGAGGTGTTATAATTGAAAAAAGCTCAAGCAGCTATGGAATTCTTAATGACTTATGGTTGGGCTATTTTAGTTATATTAATTGTTTTATCTGCTTTATTTTATTTAGGTGTTTTTACTCCAAGAGTTCCTAATTCATGTATTGCAACTGCACCAATAACATGTGTAACTGTAAGGGCTACTGCTGCAGATGCATTAACTTTAGAGCTGGGTGCAAGTGGAGTAAGTAGCGCTACAATAACTAATTTTGATTTAGCATCACCAGACGCTGCTCCTTGTACACCAAGTCCAACTACAATCTCTATTACAACACCTACAGTTTCGACTTGTACTGTAACATCTGACTTAACAACTGGACAGAGATTTGCTGGTGCAGCAACGTTAATATATGTTTTACAGGGTAGCACAGTAACACATACAACAACAGTTCAATTCTCTGGAACAGTAGAATAAATTGAAATTAATTTATAAGAATTCTGTTTTAAATATTAAAATTAAAAAAAATATATTATCTAAAGCTGTTGGTATAATGTTCTCTATGAAAATCAAACATAATGATGGTGTTCTATTTATTAACAACAAAGAAAATATAATTAATTCTATATTACATACATTGTTTGTTTTTTATCCAATCAAGGTTATATGGCTTGATTCTAAATTTAAGGTTGTTGATGTAAAAATTCTAAAACCGTTCACCCTATTAGCTGTACCACAAAGAAAAGCTAAATATATCCTCGAGTTAAGCCCAAAAGCTTTAAAAAACATTAAAATAGATACCAAGTTAAAATTAAAATGATTCAAGTATTTAGTATTGGTGGTTATAGTGAAGTTGGCAAGAATATGACTGCTGTCAAAGTGGATGATGAAATAATAATATTAGATATGGGTCTTTATTTACCGGCTGTTCTCGAGTATGAGGAAGGTGATCCTCATGACTTAAGTACTAAAGACTTAATTAAAATTGGTGCTATTCCAAATGATGACATTTTGCAAGATTATAAAGATAAGGTAAAGGCAATTATTCTAGGTCATTGTCATTTAGATCATATTGGAGCAATTCCTTATTTAGCGCATAATTATAACTGTCCTATTATTGGAACACCATATACATTAGAGGTTTTAAAAAATATTTTAGAAGAACACCATGTTACATTAACAAAAAGATTTAAAGTATTGAATTACAACTCAAGTTTAAATATATCTAAAAATATTAAAATTGAATTTGTTAATATTACACATTCAACATTACAAACTGTTTTAGTTGTTTTACATACTAAATATGGTAATATAATTTATGCTAATGATTTCAAACTAGATAATTATCCGACAATTGGAAAAAAACCAAATTATGAAAGATTAAAAAAATTAAGCGAAAATTGCTTATTATTAATAATGGATTCTTTGTATTCAAATTTAGAAGCTAAAACCCCTTCTGAAAAAGTTGCTAAAGAAATGTTAAAGGAAGTTTTACTTGGCATAAAAAATAAAGATCATGCCATTATTGTAACAACGTTCTCTAGTCATATTGCAAGATTAAAAAGCATAGTCGAATTTGGCAGAACATTAAATAGAAAAATTGTATTTCTAGGCAGAAGCTTATATAATTATGTTAAAGCTGCTGAAAAATTAAATTTAGCAGATTTCAAAGGTGTTGAATTAGTTGGGTTTAGAAGAAATATTAAAAAAATTTTAATGAAAATTGAAAAAGAAGGGAGAAGTAATTATTTAATTGTTTGCACAGGTAATCAAGGTGAACCCGAAGCTGTATTAACTAGAATCGCAAAAAAAGAATTGCCATTTGAATTACTGCCAGATGATATTATAATATTTTCTTGCAGGACTATCCCCACTGAGATGACAATAAGGAATCGTGAATATGTTGAGAATAGATTAAAACAATTTCATGTAAGAATTTTTACTGAGGTTCATGTAAGTGGTCATGCTGCTAGAGAAGATCATCGTGACATAATTAATATACTCAAACCAAAAAATATTATTCCAACGCATGGTGATCACAAGATTACAAAAGGTTTAGAAACTCTAGCAGAAGAATTAGGTTATAAACTTGGTAAAACTGTTCATTTATTAAGTGATGGTAAAATTACAGAGATTAGCTAGCTTTAAATTGTAATAAACTTGCGGAAGTTTCTTCAACAATATTACCATTAACGGCATTTATTTTAATATTAATTAAATTAAAATCATTTGTTAATAAACTAATATTCCAAATCAAAAAATTTAATTTTTGTAAAATAATTATCTTCTTCATAAAGGTTTTATCTTTATGTTTTTTATTTACTATATCAAGAGCTTTATCTAAACTAAATTTAGCCTCTTCTAGATTTAATTTATTTAATTTCTTTTTAGCTTTTTCAAATATTTTTTGATTTTCTTGTACTAAAATATTATTTTCAACATTAAAACTAGTTATTCTATTAATTCTTGGTAAATAATAATCAAATTGCCATCCTGTACCTTTATCCTTATCTGTTATCATAAAACAACTACATAAATAAGCATTTTTATGTTTAGTTTTCCATGTTTTAAATTGATTAGAATTTATTAATTTTTTAAATGATTTAATCATTTTATTTCATGATTTTTAATTTCTTTAACTAAATCTTTAATAAAATTATTAATTTTAATACCAAACTTGACTTTACCATCTAAAGTTCTTACAGCTAAAGTTTTATTTTTTTGTTCTTTATCGCCTATAGTCACGGCATATGGGATCTTCTTAACTTGAGCCTCATATACTTTTTTATTTATAGTTTCATTTCTATCGTCTAACTCTGTTCTAATATTATTTTGCTCGAGTTGTTTTTTAACTTCATTTGCAAATTTAATATTTTTCTCCGTTAAAGTCATTAAAATAACTTGTATAGGACTTAACCATAAAGGTAACTTACCAGAGAAATGCTCTAATAACAAAGCAAAAAATCTTTCCACACTTCCGAGTATAGCACGATGAATCATTACAGGGGTATGTTTTTTACCATCTTTTCCTTCATAAGTTAAATCAAAACGTTGTGGCATTTGAAAATCTAATTGGATGGTAGCAAGTTGCCAATTGCGATTTAAGGCATCTTTTACAAGAATATCTATTTTAGGACCGTAAAAAGCCCCTTCACCTTTTGCAATCTCGTATCTCATTTTTTTCTTATCAAGAACTTTTTTTAATGTTGCTTCTGCTTTATCCCATAATTTAGTTTCCCCAAGAAATTTATCTGGTCTAGTACTTAGTCTTAAAGAAATTTTAAAATTAAACACTTTAACATAAATATAATTGACAAAATCTAATAAATCGTAAACTTCTTTTTCGATTTGATCTTCTGTTAAAAATATATGAGCATCATCTTGTTGAAGTTTTCTTACCCTTGTTAATCCCCCGAGTACACCGCGTAACTCATTTCTATGTAATGGGGCGAAGTCAGCTATCCTTAAAGGTAAATCTTTATAACTTTTTAAACTAGTTTTGTAATATAAACAATGACTCGGGCAATTCATTGGTTTTAATGCATAATCTCTCTCATCAATTTTAAGTAAAAACATATCATCTTTAAAATGCTCCCAGTGCCCACTAGTCTCCCATAAAGACTTATCATACAATAATGGAGTAATAATCTCTTGATAATTATATTTCTTATATAATTCGCGTATTAAATTTAATAACTCATAATAAACTATGGTGCCTTTAGGATGAAAGAAAGGACTTCCTGGACTTTCTTCTTGGAATGAAAATAAATCTAAATCTTTTCCAAGTTTTCTATGATCTCTTTTCTCAGCTTCTTCTAATAATTTAAGATAATTCTTTAAATCGTCTTTACTAAACCATGCTGTTCCATAAATTCTTGTAAGCTGTTTATTTTTACTATCACCTTTCCAATATGCTTTTGTTACCTTAGTTAATTTAAATGCTTTAATTTCAGAAGTATTTTTTACATGTCCACCTTTACATAAATCTAAAAAATTTCCATGTTGATAAAATTGAATTTTTTTATCTTTTATTTCATTTAGAATTTCTAATTTATATGGTTCATCTTTCAATAATTTTTTAGCTTTTTCTCTTGTTTTTAGAACTTTTTTAAATGCAAGCTTTTTATTAATAATCTCTTGCATCTTTGCTTCTATCTTAGCTAAATCTTTTTCTGTAATTTCAAGATTATCAAAATCATAATAAAAACCATCCTCTATACTTGGACCAATAGTAAGTTTAGCTTTTGGATAAAGTTCTTTTATAGCACTCGCTAATACATGCGAGGTAGAATGACGTAATGCATCTAAATTCATAAAGTTAAATTAATTAAAAGCTATTTAAATTTAATTATTTACGTAAACTATATATACTAGTTTAAATTTTAACCATTTTATGATAATAAAGAGGTTACTAATAATAGTAATTTTGTTTTCTATAATGCCTTTAGTTAATGCGGAGATTAATGTTTTAAATCAAGTTCATGATTTTTATAATATTAATGATAAAATTCCATTAAACTTAGTTTTAACTTATACACAAGAAGTTTCAGGTTTTGTTAAAGCAAATATAGAATGTGATAATAAAGCTTTAGATTATTATGTTACACCATTTATAATAAAACCAAGTAAACAAGAACTTAGTATTCCTGAATTAACCTTAACCAAATCTATGTTAGGAAGATGTAGTCTAAATGTTATTATTAATAATAATGAAGGTAGTTTAATTGATAAAAAGGTTGTGAAAGTATTTGAGGTAAGTGATTTATTAATATTAACTTATAGTTTAGATAAAACGGAAGTTTCTCCAGAAGATAAAATAAATATTCAAGGTAGTATTAAAAATATTCGTGGTGAGGAAATTAAATCTGGTCAAGTAATAATTAATATTGATAATTCAAGCTTTACAAGCAATTTAGAAAATAGCAAATTTGAGTTTACTTATAATGTTCCTAAAAATATTAAATCAAAAAATCATAAAGTTATAGTAAGCTTTGAAGATAATTATGAGAATAAAGCAAGTAAAGAAATTGGATTTTATGTTAATCCAAAGCCATTAGTATTAAGGAATTTATTAAATAAATTAGAATTTAAACCTGGTGAGATAGTTGAAATAGAAGCTTTATTGTATGATCAAGCAGGTGATTTAATTGAGAATAATGCGCAAATTAAAGTTTATGATCCCAAAGATAAATTAATTAAAGAGGGTACTTATAAATTATCTTTTCAATTAGAAAATAATTCTTTACCTGGATCATGGATTATTAAAACTAGTACTGATGAATTCAAAATACAAAGTACTTTTGATGTAGAAGCTATTAGAGATGTTGAATTTTATGTTGAAGATGGCATACTTTACATTAGAAATACAGGTAATACCGGATTTGAGGATGTTGCAGAAATAAAAGTTGGAGATTATACATTTAGCAAAAAGGTTGATATTAACCCAGGAGAAATAACTGCTTTTGATTTATCTGATCAAGTTCAAGAGGGTAAATATGATGTTAATGTTGAATTAAATAATGAATTACAAGAATTTAAAGATGTTGAAGTACCAAGAAATCCAATATTATTAGTTGGATATGCAGCAAAAAAATTAGGTGATACAATAATAGAAAGACCATACTTACTTGCGATTATGCTAGCAATTATAGTTTTATATTTATTTTTTAGGCATAAAATAGAAAAAGGTAAAAGATTTGCTCGCGAGAAAGATGTACAACGAGCTGTTATAAGAATGCAAGAACTAAGAAAAGATAAAGAAACTCAAAAATTCAAGCCTAAAAAATTTTCTGAAATGAGTGAAGAAGAGCTAAAAGATTATAGAGGTCAAATTTTGAAAAATTTAAAAAGAAAAGAAGATGAAAGTTCCGGTTATTTATCTAGAAAACCGCAAGATAAAGGTTCATTTGGATTTTTTAAATAAATTTATTAATTTAGTAAATAAATTTTGAGAACTTTCTTTTATCTTAGGAATATTTTTAGCTAATGGGGTTAGACTTTTATCAATAAGATTATTACCAAAAGTATTGAAATAAGTTTTTGTATCTAAACTGTAAATTTGTTTTTCAGGAATTTTCTCACGAGTATAACCAAGAGTAACAATTGCGTATGGCATAACATTTTCTGGAATGTTTAATATTCTTTTTACCATGTTAACTTCAAATGCTCCTATCCAACAACTTGCTAATCCCAAACCTGTAGCAGCTAGTAAGATATTTTGGGTTACAGCTGCACATTCTTGAATGCAATACAGTTCGCCTTTATTTTTATAAAACCTTTTCATATAATCTAAATCTCCACAAACTACTAATAAAACAGGTGCTTGGGTAATAAAATCTTGTTTTAAGCAAGCTTCTACTAAATCTTCCTTCTTTTTCTTATCTTTAACTATTATAAAACGCCATGTTTGTAAATTACCAGCAGACGATGCTAAATTAGCATATTTCAATATTTCAAATATAAGCTCGTCTTTAACATCTTTATCAGTATAGCTCCTACAAGAAAATCTGTTTTGTATAGCTTCAAAAATGTCCATTTCAAAAACTTTAAATTCAGGTGTATATTTAAAGCTTTTTATGGATTATCCTAAATTAGTAGAAATTTATCAAGAACTAGAGAAAACAACTAAAAAACTAGAGAAAACTAAAATAATTGCAGAATTTCTTGAAAAAGTACCAAAAGATGATTTAAAGAATGTTGTTCATTTGTTACAAGGTAAAGTATTTCCAGACTATGATGAAAGAAAAATAGGAATGAGTTCTAGATTAATATTAAAAGTAATATCTAATAGTTCTGGTCATACTGTAAATGAAGTAGAAAAAGTATGGAAAGAAAAAGGTGATCTCGGAAAAGTAACTCAAGAGTTAATGAGTAAAAAGAAACAATTTACTTTAGCTAGTCATAAACTAACTGTTAAAAAGGTTATTGAAAACATAAGAAAACTTGCTACAATAGAAGGTGAAGGTAGTGTAGATAAAAAAATACAACTAATTTCTGAACTAATTAATTCTGCTAAACCATTAGAAGCGAGATTTATTGTTTCTACAATATTAGAAGAATTAAGAGTGGGGGTAGCTTCAGGTATAGTAAGAGATGCTTTAGCTAAATTATTTAATATTGATGCAGAGAAGATAGAAAAAGCATATAATTTAACAACCGATTATGGTGAAGTTGCTGAACTACTTAAAGAGCATGGTTTAAAGTCTTTAGAAAAAATTTCTCTTAAACCAGGAATACCAATTAAATCAATGCTTTCTGTTATCTCTGAGAATATAGAAGAAGCTTTTGAAGCTCTTGGAAAACCAGCACAATTCGAATTTAAATATGATGGTTTTCGTGTACAAATACATAAAAATAAAGATATTAAAATATTTACTCGTAATCTAGAAGATGTAAGTAAACAATTTCCTGATATTGTTGAATATGTTAAAAGTAATGTAAAAGCTAAAAGCTATATATTAGATGGCGAGGCAGTAGCGTATGATAAAAAAACTAAAAGATATTTACCCTTCCAAACTATTTCTCAAAGAATTAAACGTAAGTATGATATTGAAAAAACGGCGAAAGACTTTCCTATTGAACTTAATTTATTTGATGCTCTTTATGTAAATGGTAAAAATTTGATTAATGAAAAATTGTTAAAAAGGCGTGAGCTACTTGAGAAGATTGTTAAACAAAGTACTGGTAAAATTATTCTAACTAAAAAATTAGTTACAGATAATATTAAAGAGGCTAGAAAATTTTTTGAAGAGGCTTTAAAAAATGGCAATGAAGGATTAATGATTAAAAATATTAATTCTAATTATGTTTCTGGTAGATATGTTGGTGGTTGGATGAAGTTAAAAAACATTCTAGAGCCTCTAGATCTAGTAATTGTTAAAGCTTATCATGGTGAAGGAAAAAGGGCTAAATGGATTACTAGTTATGCTATAGCATGTAAATCAGATAATAAACTATTAGAGGTGGGCAAGGTAAGTACTGGGGTAAAGGAAAAAGCAGCTGGTCTTACATATAAAGAAATGACTAAAATGCTCAAGCCATTAATAATAAAAGAACATGGTAAAGAAGTAATAGTTAAGCCTAAAATAATTATTGAAGTAGGTTATGAAGAAATACAAAAAAGTCCTTCTTATTCTTCTGGATTTGCTTTAAGATTTCCGAGAGTTTTACGCTATCGTGGAAATGAAAAAACTTTAGCTGAAATTAATACTATAAAAGATGTAGAAAAAATCTATAAATCACAACGTGCAAAATAGTGTAGTGTAACCATTATTTCTCATGGAAAGATAATCTTTATATATTAGCAAGTTTTCCTAGTTAATAGTAATAACTAGATAAAACTTAAACTTGATAAAAAAAGAGGAGCATTTCCCAGGAGGGGTTAATAATGATTGTAAAAGAGGATTTTTTAAACAAACTCAGACAATATTTTGGTTTAAATTTATATGAAGCTAAAATTTGGACTGCACTTCTTTCTCGTGGTGTTTCTACTGCTGGTGAATTAGCCGATATTGGTACAGTGCCAAGATCAAGAGCATATGATATTTTAGAAAGTTTAGAGAAAAAAGGATTTGTGGTAATGAAATTAGGAAAGCCAATTAAGTATCTAGTGGTAGAACCAAAAGAAGTTGTTGAACGTGTTAAAAAACTTGTAAGAGAAGATGCAGAAGAGGATGTTAAAAGATTAGATGATTTAAAGGGAACAGATTTATTAAAGGAATTAGATTTATTACATAAACAAGGTATTGAATTTATTGAGCCAACTGATTTATCTGGAGCTATAAGAGGCAGGCATAATATTTACTCTCATTTAGATTTAATGGTAAGAAACGCTGATAAAAGTGTTGTGTTAATGACGACTGCTAAAGGTTTGGTAAGAAAAGCTGAGGCATTAAAATCAGCATTCGAAAAATTAAAAAAGAAAGGTGTTAAAATCAGAATAGCTACACAAGTAAATAAAGAAAACGCTCAAGTTGTTAAAGAACTTAGTAGATATGCAGAAATAAGAAATGCTGATAAGATAAATGCTAGATTTTTATTAGTTGATGGCAAAGAATTAACATTTATGGTAATGCACGATGATAATGTACATCCTAGTTATGACATTGGAGTTTGGGTAAATACCCCTTATTTTGCTGGTGCATTAGAAAATATGTTTGAATTAGCTTGGAAAGACATGAGATCAGTAAACTCTAGAGGTTAAAATGAATACCAGTCAAGCTAATAAACTCGTGCATGAAATGATTAAACTAATTGATGAGTGTAGAGCAAAATTAGCCAAACATAGGGGGGATTCCTCAGTGCTTGGAAATATTGATAAATACTCACAGATAGAAAAAAATTTAGAAAAAGCTGAGAATTTAATAAGATCTTTAACTGGATTTAATTAATTTTTCTTTTTTTATTTTTTTATATAAATTTTACTTTTTCCATTTTTTAACCCAAGAGTCCCAATACTTATAAATTAAAAATGCTCCAACTAAGGTACCAATAGCTCCAAAACCAAGATCTAATAAGGTGTCTAACTTAGTATCTTGAACAAAATCATGAAATAATTGTGTTCCAAATAATATATCATTTAATTTCTGAAATGGTTCCCAAAATAATACACCAACAACAAAAGTTGAAAGGAATGCGAATCTTGAAACTTCTTTATTACTTAAATTATTTTTATTATTAAAGAATGTATAAAATAAAGCAACTAATATTGTAATTAATAAAAAATTAATGAAATGTACAAAACTATCATAATCTATGCCTAGAGGATATAAATATAAAGTTCCGGATGCGCCATCTATTAAGAAAATTAAACTAAATGCTTCCATTAAAAATAATACTTTAGCATTATACTTATTTTTTATAGATTTAATTTTGTATATATTTCTTGGAACAAGTAATAATATTGGAGTTACAAAAATCCAAACAACTGCTAAATAATATTTTTTATCTAATAATTGCACTAAGCCAATTAACATTATTAATATTATAAAGAAATGATAAATTTTTCTAAATAAAGATTTCCTATATTGTTTTAACTCCATGATATTTAGAATAAGCATTAATTTTATAAAGTTTATTTTAAGCTAATAAATTATGAAAGTTGTTAAGCATATTAAAATTAATAAAAATATGAAAGTAAGTGAGTTAGTTAAAGAAATGAATAATTCTGGGGTTATGCAAGCTGGCAAATTAGCTAAAGCTGTTGATATTATTAAAAAAATGATTAAAGATAAACAATGTAAAGTTTTTATGGGTGTTGCAGGAGCTATGATACCGGGAGGAATGAAACAAATTATTATAGATTTTTTACAAAATAAATATGTAGATGTTTTTGTTACAACTGGAGCAAATTTAACGCATGATTTAGGTGAAGCTCTTGGTTATCATCATTATCAAGGTAATGAAAAAATGAATGATTCCATATTAAGAAAACTTGGTTATAATAGAATGTATGATAGTTTAATGCCTAATAAAATTTATATTGGATTAGAGAAATTTATTAATGAAAATTTTAATCAACTTAGTAAAGCTAGAAATATTAAGGAATTTTTATGGATTCTTGGCAAGTTAGCTCCTAAAAATACAATTGTAAGTACTTGTTATAAAAATAAAATACCAATATTTTGTCCTGCTATTTCTGATTCTGGTCTTGGTTTAATGATATGGAACAACTTAATTAAAGGTAAAAAAATTAATGTAAATGCATTTGATGATTTAAAAGAAATTATTGAATTAGCGTGGACTGCAAAAAAATCAGGTGTATTTTATATTGGTGGAGGAACTCCAAAAAACTACATACAACAAGCAATGCAACTTGCTCCAAGAGAAGCTGTTTATGCTGTTCAAATAACAACCGATACAGCAGAATATGGTGGAAGTTCTGGTGCACCTTTAAAAGAGGGCATTTCCTGGAATAAATTAAATCCTAAAGCAAATTATATAGATGTAAAGTGTGATGCTACTATTGCGTTACCAATAATATTGGCTGCTTTAAAAGATAAATTTAAATAATAGTTAATTATTTAGTTTCCTAAATTATTAAAAGGGGCTAAGATGAGAGGAAGAAAACCAAAAGGAAAAAAGAAAAAAGAGTACTACGGTAAAAAAGAAGATTATGAAAAAGAGGAAGAAGAGGAAGAAGCTAGTGAAGAAGACGAGTGGTAGCTTACTGTAAAAACTTAGGCATAAACTTCCTCATATTTGGATTAAACTCTTTTATTTCTTTTATTTTTAATGGGGTTACTATTCTAGAAGCTAGAGCATTTAAAGAATAAGGCATTCTTATTAAGCGGATTTTACCATAACTAACCCACGGGTCAATAGCAAAATTCTTGAATTTATTATTTAGTTTATCGCGTTGTTTTAAACTTAATTTATAAGCTTTTTTATCTAGAACATGTACATGACATCCTCTGCCAGAATAAACTATTTTTACATTATTAAATTGTTTTTTTAATTCTTTATAAAGTTCAAAACCATTTTCTATAGACATTTTTAAGCATGTTTCACAAAATCTAGGAAATGCTTTTTTACCACAAGTAGGACATTTAATATTTTCTGGGTCAACATCAAATGCTAATTCTTGCCCAAAATAATTTTTAGTTAATATTGCATTATTAAAATTAAAATTTTTTAAACATTTATATGGATTTTTATAAATATTGCGATCATAATAAACATCTTCTGGCAAATATTTTATTAATTTCTCGCGTAATTTTTTTAATGATAAATATGGTTTGAAGAAAATTAATTTTTTAATTTTGCTTTTATCTTTAATTATTTTTGTTTCGCTTCCCATATCAATAACAAAAAATTGCGGTTTATATGGTAATTTACTTAACCAAGATTTAACTTTTTTTAGATTAAATTCTTTTTCATAAAATTCTTTTCTTTCTTTTAATGAAGCTTGTTTAAACATTATAAAAATAAAAGAATTAGAAGTTTAAATTAATTATGGTTTAGATAGAAGTAAACAGTAAAAACTATCAAGTCACTAAAAATTTGCTTAGTGGAATGCTTGTAGTATTTCTATTATCGTTTGCTTTAATTCTGGATTTTGTGTAGCTAATATAAAAATCGCTAACAAAACCAGCAAAGCAATTGCTAATTTTGCCATTTTTTATATTTACCAAATATAATTCTCTTTTTTTACTCAATTATCTCATCCCTCCTTTTTTATGAATAAAAAATGATGTTTTAACTTGGGCAACCACCACCCACTTGCTCCCCACAATTACTACAATGTGAGCATCCTCCTTTAACAAGAACCATATTACCACAAGTAGGACATGGTTGACCATCACTTTTTACTTTCGAGCTGGTTTTATATTCAACATCTTGTCCATTTAATTCTACTTTATTTTCTCCTTTTTCTGTTGGTATCGTGGAATCTATTGGGCTTTCAATTACTTTATCGATTTTCTTTATTTGCTCTAAATAACGTTCGAATCTTAATCTTTCTCTATTTTTATTTACTCTTAACTTATCTGGATCTTTTATTCTATTTCTAATAAATTCTTCACCAGTAACCTCAATGTATTTATCAACACCCATATACTCTAATCCAACCACACTCAAAACAAGATGTGGAATTGAATTAAAACCATTCATATAAGGATAATCACTTACCCCACTAGGTTCAAATTTAGCTTTTTTATGTTTTGTGACTAATTTTTCTAATGGAACGCCATATTTAAGTTCTGTTGATAATGCAACTGTCCAATTACCAAGCATTCCTTGCATTGTAGAACCTTGATCAAACATTTGTACTCTAATCTCTCCAAGAGTTCCATCTTCATATTCTCCACAAATGATATGCATTTGATGCTCGACTTGTTTTTCATCAAAAATCTTTAATTCTATAGTATAGGTCTCCCTCATCTGTGGCAATTCTCTTTTCTCTCCTCTTGCAATTTTAGATTCTAAATTTGATTCACCTACACTTAATGGTTGAGAAAGTTTTGTATTATCACGATAAACTGCTATTGCTTTCAAACCAAGTTTCCATGATTGCAGATAAATATCATAAATATCTTTTGCCGTCCAATCTTCAGGAGTATTAACTGTCTTTGAAATAGCTCCAGAAATAAATGGTTGTACCGCAGCCATCATTCTAACATGTCCCATTGGTGAAATTGCACGTACACCATTTGCTGGTTTAAATGCACAATCAAAAACAGGTAAATGTTTTTCGTTTAATCCTGGTGCTCCTTCAATAGTGTCGGTTTTTTCAATATAATCTGTAATTCTTTTAGCCTCATCATCATTATACCCCAATTTTGAAAGAGCGGTTGGCACTGTATTATTAACCAATTTTAACATTCCTGCCCTATTAACTAATTGTTTATATTTTACTAAAGCTATATCTGGTTCGACTCCAGTTGTATCACAATCCATCATAAATCCAATTGTTCCTGTTGGAGCAAGAACAGTTGCTTGAGAATTTCTTGCGCCATATTGTTCTATTAAACTACGAGCCTCGATCCAAGTTTTATCAGCATTAATAATTAATTCCTCTAAATTCATTTTAGAATCTTGCTTTGGAATTTTTTTTACATGATCATGATGTTGTTTCATTACTCTTAAGAATGGTTCTCTATTCTTTTCAAAACCCGGGAAAGTTCCAACTCTAGAAGCAATTCTTGAAGATTGTGCATAAGCCTCGCCAGTCATTATTGCGGTAATTGCTCCAGCAACAGCAAATGCCTCTTCACTATCATAAGGCATTCCGTTTGACATTAAAAGTGCACCAAGATTTGCATAACCCAATCCCAAAGGTCTAAAATCATGACTATTTCTTGC
>CAYHTT010000009.1:0-19392 GCA_964359725.1 Candidatus Woesearchaeota archaeon
CTTAAACCTTTTCTTTTTCTAATAGCTGTAATTACTTTTTGTTGTAGTTCAACTGGTAATCTCTCAAATACTTGATCAACAACATAATGACTACCTCTTCCAGAAGTAGCTGATCTTAAATCATTACTTAATCCGAACATCTCTGCTACAGGTAATTTAGCTTTAACTTTAATATAATCACCTTGCTGCTCAACCTCGAGTAATTGGCCACGTTTATTTTGTACTAACTTAGAAATCTCACCAAGGTATTGAGCAGGAGCATCTATTTCTAATATTTGTAATGGCTCAAACATTGCTGCTTGTGCTTTTAACATAGCTTCTCTTATAGCATCTCTCACTGCAGGAAGAACTTGTGCAGGACCTCTATGTATAGCATCTTCATGTAATTTAGTATCTGCAAGAATAACTTTCATTTTCATTCCCGGCTCTCTTGCTAATGGCCCTTCATCCATAACTTGCTCAAATGCATCTAAAACCATTTCTATTATCTCACCAATATGAACTTCTCCTCGAGTTGCATCTACTAAAACATTTCCCCTGTAAATATCTCTAAATTGTCTTGCTTCTTTTGCATCTAATCCTAATTTAACTAATTGCTCAAATAAAGTTTTATCTTTTTTCTTAATTCCAGTTTCTGGTAATTCTCCTGCTCTTATAGCTTGATATATTTTTTCTTCTAAGGGTTCTACTTTAATATAAAAAATGTTATGTTTATTTGGTGTCCTACCCTCAACCTCAGGACTTTCTTTTTGAATTGTTTCATGATAAACAACAATTGGTTTACTTGTTATAACATCTAAGCCTTTCTCTCGCTTTATTCTATTTTCAATAATTTCTAAATGTAGTTCACCCATTCCAGACATTAAATTTTCACCAGTTTCTTCATTAATCTCAATTTTAATACTAGGATCTTCTTTGCTTACTTGTTTTAATACCTCAACTAATCTTGGTAGTTCAGATGGTTTTTTAGCGTCTATTGATTTAGTAACAACTGGCTCAAAAATATGCTTTATTGCTTCAAATGGAATAATTTCTTTACTTGAAACTGTTTCTCCTGCATAAACATCTTTTAATCCAACTAAACCAATAATATTACCTGCAACAGCAGAATCAACCTGCATTCTTGTTGGTCCTTTGTAAATATTAACTTGTTGTATTCTAACTACTCTTTTAGCTAAAATCATATAAACTTCTTGACCTTGTTTTATTGTACCAGAAAATAATCTACCGGCTGCAACTTCACCAGCATGCTTATCTATCACAATTTTAGTACAAATAAATGCAACTGGTCCATTTGCATCACAATTAATTAATGATTTACCTTCTTCTGAATCAAGATCACCATGCCATATTTTGGGAATTCTGTATTTTTGAGCTTCCATAGGATTAGGATGATGTCTAGCAACAATATTTAGTACAACTTTATGCAATGGTGCTTTTTTAGCAATTTCATCAGGATTATTTTTTTCATAAGCTATAATAACATCTTTAAAACTAACATTATGTTTTTCCATATATGGAACACTTAAAGCCCATTTATGAAATGCTGAACCAAAACAAGCACTTCCATCTTGCACATTTACTTGCCATCTAAGTTTATATTCATCTGGTGCAATGTTTTCAATAAATTTATTTACATCTCGTATAACTTCTTTTAGTCTTTCTTGAATTTTTTCAGGTGCAAGTTTTAATTCTTTTATCAAGCGATCAACTTTATTTACAAATAAAACTGGTTTAACTCTTTCACGTAATGCTTGCTTAACAACAGTTTCAGTTTGAGGCATTATTCCTTCTACTGCATCTACTAAAATAATAGCACCATCAACAGCCCTCATTGCTCTCGTAACATCACCTCCGAAATCAACATGTCCAGGAGTATCAATTAAATTTACTAAATATTTTACACCTTCAACATCATGTATCATAGAAACATTAGCTGCATCTATTGTTATTCCCCTTTCCTTTTCATCCTCTCTAAAATCTAGAACTAATTGCTTGCCTGCTAATTCTTCTGACATCATCCCTGCTCCTAATAATAAGTTATCAGAAAAAGTTGTTTTGCCATGGTCAATGTGAGCAGCTATCGCAATATTCCTTATATGCTTAGGATCATTCATTAATTCACGGATTTGTTGGGCTATTGTAGTTTCAGCCATTAAGAATTTTTTAATTAGAGTATTTTTAAAACTTTTGTTAATTAAAAATTAAAGAAAAAGAAATTAGCTATTTTCTTTTATATAACCTTTTTGTAATGCATAAGCATACATAACTCTAAATAAATCTCCCATTTTTTGATCAATATAACTAAAACCGTGTTCCTCGCACCAATCTCTATCATCTAAAGCATCATGAGCAAGATCAAAAATTTCTTCATAAGTCTTTTTATTTTGTATCATTAAATCGCTTAATAATTCCTCATGTCGGCTAGTAAAATCACTTGGTATAAGCTCTTCTAAAGATTTTTCAGTTTGCTTGTGCGACATTTTTTATCTCCTTTACTTTAAAATCTTTACCCTTGCATAAACAAATAAATTGTTCTGGTAAGTCATTTGAAGTATAAATCATTCCGCAATTTTTACATATGATATCTATTTTAACCCCCATGATAATAAATTAAATGGTATTTTAGGTTTATAAATGTTACTATTTTATGATAGTTATAAATAGAAAGGTTTAAAAATAAAGAATTACTAATTAAATAAATGGAAAATAGTTTTAGAAAAATAAAATATTATAAAAATTTATCTACTTGAATCAGCTTGTCTTTCTAATTCTAATTTCTTTGCTATTGCTGTAGAACTTTGATCTAAGTTATAAGCTTTAATAATTTCCTCTGCAAGAGCTTCTGTCATATTAATTTTTTTATTAAATGATTTTTGATAACTTCCCTGAACCATTTGCCTTAAAGCTAAATCTATTCTCCTTTGAGGAGCACATTCAACAGCTTGTGGGTATTTAGCACCACCATATTCAATACTTGTAATTTCATCACGAGGAGCAGCATTTTCCAAAGCACGAACAAAAACCTCTATAGGATTTTTTTTAGTTTTTTCTTCTATAATTTTAAATACGTTCTCAACAATATTGTAAACTTTTTGAGATTTTCCTGTAACACGACCAGAAGTAAGTTTATGTTTTTTACCACGATGCCCAGGAACCATTAATTTATTTATTAACCTTTCAACAATATTTAATTTAGATTTCCAGAATTTTTGTTTAGCATATCTATTAGCAGTTCTTGGTACTAAAACAGGATTTAAAGAAACATAACGTTTTAATCCAGGATCTTTAACTTCAATATTAGTATCCCATCTATCAAATAATTTAAATTCCATTTTATCTTCTACCTTTCTCTATTCTACCTTTAAGTAACGCATCTAAACTTTGATCATTAACTTTAATAACTTGCCATCTAATTCCAGGAATATCACCTTTAGCTCTTCCTTGTTTCCCGCCAATATTTTCTATAATAACTTCATCATGTTCGTTAATAAATCTAATTGCATTATAACCTGGAACAAATGCAGTAATTTTTTTACCATTCTTAGTAAGTTGACAGATGATACATTTCCTCATTCCGGAATTTGGCTGTTTTGCCTCCCGTTGTGTTTTCTCTAGTACAATAGCTTTAGCCATAGGTGCTCCTCTTAAAGGATCAGATCTTTCTTTTAATCTTAATATTTTTCTTTTATACCAAATATTATGCCATCTACTATTCTTACGTCTAAGTCGAAGTTTTCTTCCACTTCCTAATCCTCTTGATTTATTTCCCATTTTACAGCACCTTTACACTTAAGTTAAAATAATCTTTAGTTAATTTATTTAACTCAATTAAATTTCTGCTCTCTCTGCCTATTAATAAACCTTTTGTTCTTCTGTCATCTACTTTAATTTTAATATCATTATTAACTGTAATTTCTGCTTTAATTGGATAAATAAAATTTTTTATAAACTTTACTGGATCTTTATCAAATTCAATTACCCTAACTTTTTTATGCATTACTCTTTCAATTATTTTTATATTTTTTCCTTTTTTACCAATAGCCTTACTTATTTCACCTTGTTCCACGATAATAATTAATTTATCTTTAACTAAAATATCTTTTACCTTAGCATTTGTCAAATTTTCAATTAAATTTATTTTTTGTATTAAATCTTTATCAAAAATCATATTAATAACCAAGAACAGCTATAGAAAAAGGCTTTTTGCATATAGTACCAAGTTCCTCATTACTCTCTTTTAGTTCATTAACTTTAATATTATATAATTTAGCATAATGATTTACATCATCTTTTATCGTATTTGGACAATTACTTGCTAAATAAACATTAGTTAATTTTCCAGTTTTTAAATTTTTTAATACCCGCTGAGCTCCAATAATTGCTTTATTCTCTTTTAATGCTTGTTTTAAGTCTTTCATTTTTCTTTCTGCTTTGCTATTTTACTTCTCATTTTAGCTATTAAACCAGGCAGTCCTGTGCCAAGAGGAACAACTTGATTGACCATAACATTTTCTATTACTGAATTTAATGTATCTTCTTCACCAATCAAAGAAGCATTTACTATATGCTTAATAGGAGTTTCGAAACTTGCTCTTGCTAATACACTTTCTTTTTCAGCTGTAATTCCGCTTCTTGTAATACCTTTTATTTTTCCAGAATTTGTCATTACATCTGCTAAAAACATTATATGTCTTGCATCAATATCTAAACCTTGTTGTTTAATAACATTAGTTGCTTCATTTATTATTGCTTGGCGTGCTGATTCTATTCCTAAAAATTCTGCCATCATAAATATATTATTTGTTATAGTTCTAGCTTCATCCACTCCCTCTACCTTAAATACATCTTTTAAATTTGCACCTGTTGCAAGTATTACAAACTCATTTCCATTAAATATAGGAGAAACTTGTGTTATACCTTTAACACCCTTGATATGAACGTCTTTACTTTTTTCTTTAAGTTGATAAAGTTGTTTTAGTTCATATTCTTCTGTTTTAGGTTTGATCATTAATTTATCTTGTGTAAAGCTTACTTTAACTTTTTTAAGTTGATCCTCTAATATTTTTTCAAGTTGAACTTCTGTTACTTTTAAATCGCGCATTTTTCTTTTATCTAATGTAACTTCAACTCTATATGAAGTTAAGTTCAATGAAAATTCAGTGGCAATATCTTGTAATTTAGTTTCAACTAATTGAGCAGAAACTTGTTTAACTTTTTCTCTGTCTTTACCCCAGCCACGTTTCAAGTAAATTTCAGTTCTTGGAGTACTTGGATCTTTGCGAGCATCAAAAATTTCGATTAATCTAGGTAAGCCAAGTGTAACACCTCTCTCTGCAACACCTGCAAAATGGAAAACATTTAAAGTCATTTGCGTACCTGGTTCGCCAAAACTCTCTGCAGTTATTATACCAATACTCTCTCCTGGAGTAATTTTCGCATTTTCGTATTCTTCTTTTACTCTTTTAATTATCTCTTTTCTTTTTTGCTCACCAAGATGATGCTCCTTGCTAAATTGAACTGCTTCTTCTTCAAGTTTTTTTGGTAACTCAATCTCATTAGACATTTGCCATTACCTCTTTAAC
Organism: Candidatus Woesearchaeota archaeon; assembly: GCA_964359725.1. Lineage (GTDB taxonomy): Archaea > Nanobdellota > Nanobdellia > SCGC-AAA011-G17 > GW2011-AR20 > CAYHTT01. The sequence goes on from CAYHTT010000009.1 coordinate 5,586, forward strand.
AATTCTTTTAACATTTATTATTCCACCTTCTGTTTTGCTAACATCTAAACCATCTTCACCAAATAAATATTGTACAATTCTTTTATTAGCATCTCTTATAGTACCATCATATTCTACTCTTAAATCCTGTAATGCATTAGCTAATCTTCTGTATAAGTAACCTGATTTAGGTGTTCTTAATGCAGTATCCATTAATGAATCTCTGCCAGTCATTGAATGGAAAAAGTACTCATAAGGATTTAATCCAGATCTATAGCTGTTTCTTATAAAGCCACGAGTTTCAGCATTTAAATTACCCTTTTCAAACAAACTTAATGTTCTATCTTTATAGCCTAAATTTATTCTTGAACCATGTAAAGCTTGCTGACCAACTAAAGCTGCCATTTGTGCAAGATTTAAGAAATTACCCATTGCACCGCTTCTTACCATTAATACAGTTGAATTTATATCAGAAACATTTTCATAAACAGATTCCCCAATTTTATCTCTTAATTTATTTAATAATTGTAATATCATATTTTCAAGAGTTTGTTCAACAGTCATTCCTGGCAAAGCTTTTAATTTAGCAGTTTTATATTCTTTAATTAATGTTTCTATTTCCTTTTCTGTTTCTTGAATTCTTTCTTGGTTTTTTACAAGCAATGACTCTGGCAAATCTGTGTCTTCAATAGAAGTCGTAAACCCTATTCTAAGTAAAACCTCAATTCCAAGTTTAAAGATTTTTCCCATTAAATCTAATCCAACATCTTCACCATATTGTTTATATATGGCACGAATTAAAGTTCCATTCTCTTCACCAATAGTTGCTTTATCAATATATCCCTCAATTAATTTACCCTTCTTGATTACAACATTTTCATCATTTTTTGTTGATCCAATAAAATCAAAATCATTTGGCAATATAGCTGAGAAAATATCTTTTCCTGTTACAATTTTACCCTTCTTTAATCCAGAAAAATCAGTTACACCAATTGAATAAAGAATTTGAATTGCAACTTCCCTCTTAAACTCAAGCCCTTTTGTTAATAAATAATTGCCTGTAATAGCATCATGTAAACTACCAACAACATTTAACCCATTTTTTGGCGTAATGATATGAGTTTGAACTTGCATTAATATTTCAGCTTCTGCTCTTGCCTCTTCATTTTGTGGAATATGCAAATTCATTTCATCACCATCAAAGTCTGCGTTATATGGAGTACAAACAGCTGGATTTAATCTAAATGATTTTCCAGGTAATACCTTAATCTTATGACACATTATACTCATTCTATGTAAGCTAGGTTGTCTGTTAAATACGCAAATATCGCCATCCATTAAATGCCTTTCAACAATATAACCTGGTTTTAATTCCTCTAGAATTTGTTTTTTTGTATCTTCTGTAATTTTTTTCTTTTTTCCATCTGGTGAGATTATATAATTTGCACCAGGATAATTACTATGACCATTTTCAACAAATTTCTTAAGCCATTCTATGTTCCATTCCGTTACTCTTTCTGGTACAGTTAAATCTGTTGCAACAACGAAAGGTACACCAACTTCATTAAACTCTATTTTAGGATCTGGACTTATAACAGTACGAGCTGCAAAATTAACTCTTTTACCAGCTAAATTATGTCTAAAGCGTCCTTCTTTACTTTTTATTCTCTCGCCTAAAGTTTTTAATGGTTGCCCAGATCTATGCCTAGCAGGAGGTACTTGAGTAATCTCGTTATCAAAGTAAGTTGTAACATGATATTGCAATAAATCCCATAAATCCTCTATAATAATTTCAGGTGCACCTGCATTTATATTTTCAAATAATCTTTGATTTATTCTTACTATATCTCCTAATTTATGAGTTAAATCATCTTCGCTTCTTTCACCTGTTTCTAATGTTATACTTGGCCTAGTTGTTACAGGAGGAATAGGCAAGATAGTTAAAATCATCCATTCAGGACGTGCATACTTAGGATTTATCCCGAGTAATTCAATATCAGAATCTGGAATTTTTTCAAATCTAGATCTTATATCTATTGGACTAATGCGTTTATCCTCTTCAATATATGTTGTGGGTTTTTCTATCATTATTTTAAATTGTTTAGCTTGGCAATGAGGACATTTCTTAACAGCCTTTAAGTATTTTATTAACGCAACTCCTTTCAAATTTTTTTCTTTCATTTCTTCTTCTCTTGCTAATATTCTTCCACACTCTCTACAAATACTATTTAATAATACCAAAATCTTTCTTGCATATAAAACATGAACTACAGGACGTGCTAATTCAACATAACCAAAATGACCAGGACATTCTTTTAATTTTCCAGCACATGTCTTACATCTTAATCCTGGATCAATTACTCCAAGATGTATGTCCATTAAGCCACCATCAACAGGATAACCTTCTTTATCATAAAGTTCAGCGGTTACAATTTTAGTAGATGCCATTTTCCTGATTATCTTTGGTGAAAGTAAGCCAAAAACAATCTTATCAATTTTTTTATAAATGTAAGGTTGCATTTTAGTACTTGCTCCCTAATACTAATTTAGGATATACACACATGGCTTTTAGCTCATTTAATAATAAATTAAATGCGTAACTAATCTCTATTGGGGTGATTTCTGTATTGCTTCCACATCTCATACAAAAACTTTTATCATGCAATGAATCATGCACAGCTAACATTCCGCAGCTTTCACAAACATGAATTATTGTTTTATCTGAGTCAAATCTTTCTTTTAATAATAATGATGCACCATGAGCTACCAAACAATCCTTTTCCATTTCTCCTAATCTTAAACCACCACCCTGAGCTCTTCCTTCAATTGGTTGTCTTGTTAATAATTGTATTCTTCCAGAAGCTCTTGAGTGTAATTTATTAGCAACCATATGTTTTAGTTTTAAGTAATACATATTACCAATGTAAATTTTAGCTTTAAATTGCTCGCCAGTCATGCCGTTATACATTGTTTCTGTACCGTTTTCTCTAAATCCAAGCTCAACTAACATTTTTCTTAGTTCTTTTTCATCCATTGTGCTAAATGTTGTACCATCTATATAATTACCGTTTAATGCACCAACTTTACCAGCAATAACCTCAATTAAATGGCTTATTGTCATTCTACTTGGAATACCATGAGGACTAAATATTATATCGGGAATAATTCCAGAAGCTGTAAATGGCATATTCTCATGTGGAATAAGCATACCAATAACTCCTTTTTGACCATGTCTGCTTGCAAATTTATCACCTATTTCAGGAATTCTTTGATCACGAATCCTAACTTGTACAATTTGATTACCTTCTTCATTTTCTGTAATAATAATATCATCTACTATTCCCCCTTCACCATGTTTAATGCTAACAGAACTTTCTCTTCTTGTTGAAGCTGTTAAGCTAAATTCCTCTAATCCTCCTAAAAATCTTGGCGGACTTGTTTTACCAATGACAACATCTTCTGCATTTACCAAAGCTCCATTATATACTATACCATCTTTTTCTAATAATCTATAGTCATGCTCTGATTTATAGCCTTTAACTTCTTTATCTGGAATTATAATTTCATCTACTAAACCACCAGAATAACGTAATTCTTCTGCTTCATATGGCCTAAAGTAAGTTGATCTTGCTAATCCTCTTTGTATAGAACCTTTATTTAATATAATTGAATCCTGCATGTTATAACCTTCAAAACTCATTAAAGCTATTGTAACATTTTGACCAGCAGCATGTTTATCATACTCGAGTACATCATGCATAAATGATTTAACTATTGGACGTTGAGGATAATGAAGTATGCTAACATCTGTGTCCATACGTAAATGGAAATTACTTGTGTACAATCCTAGACTTTGTTTCTGGATTTTACTACCCCTTATTAATCTTGAAGAACTTCCAAAATTTGAGTAAGGAATTAAAGACGTTGTTAATCCTAATATAACTAATGGGTCTATCTCAAGATGCGTATGTTTCTCAGTTAAATCTTTTTCATTTAAAGCAATTAAAGCATTTTCTTCTTCTAAAGCATCTAAGTATTCAATAACACCTTGTTTAAGTAATGCATCCCATGTTAATTCATTATTTATTAATTTTTCAATATGCTCTTTTGTTAATAATGGTTTACTATTTTGTACAACAATTAATGGGCGTCTTGCTCTTCCTGTTGTACTTTCTAAATAAATCTCATTAAAATCTTGATCATACATAATATTTAAGTTACTAGGTAATTTACCAGTTCTTCTTTTCTCTCTTACATTGTTAATAAACTCACTAGCATTATCTGCTTTTCCAATATATTTGTCATTTATATAAACATCAAACATTTTTCAATCCACATCCTTCTAATAATTTTCTTATTTTATCTTCAGCAACATCCTCTTGTGAAATCTTTGTTAGTAAAGCAAGATTTTTTCTTAATCCTATTGGAGTACCTTCAGGAGTTTCAACAGGGCATAATCTGCCCCAATGTGTTGGATGCAAGGCACGAGCTTCAAAATTTTCTTGTGATGTTGATAATAATGAAACAACTCTTTGTAAATGTGAAAAGGTTGAAATAAAATTTGTACGATCTATATTTTGGCTTACTCCTTTTCTGCCACCAACCCATGCACCAGTTGCCATTGCACTCTTGATACGAGAGGTAAGTAATTGATCTCTTATAATAATTTTAAGTGATTGGAACTTGCCCCTTTTAACTAATCTTTGGAAATTATATAAAATATCTTGCACTAATGCACGTAAATTAACTCTAAATAAATCTGCTAATAAATCCCCGCTTAACTTTAATCTTTTATTCATATAATGATCTTTATCTGGTAATTGTTTTCCATCTCTTGCTACCATTAAGAATTTCTTAATATACTTACAAAGGTTATATGCTTTATAGATTCTATCTTCTGCACTTATTCCAAGATGAGGAAGTAAATATTTATCAATTAAATCAGTTATTTTTTCTGATTTTTGATCTCTATTTTGTGTTAATCCAATTTTCTTTGATAAGAAATCTAAAATTTGATCTTGTGTTTTTAAGTCAATAGTTTCATAAAGATTAATGAAAATATCATCATATTGTTTTTCTTCAGAAATAGTATTTGTAATATCTTGATCTTTTGATAAACCCAAAGCCTTAATTATAGCTATAATCGATACACGTTTAAATCTTGTAAATGTTAAATAAATTAGTCCATCTTTCATTTGCTCAATTGTATGAGGAATTCTATAAGCACCTCTTTCAGAATAAATCTTTCCAACATATTTACTTGGACCTACAGAGCTTTTTTCAACAAATAATTTATTGGAAACTAAATCCTCTACAATAATTAGCACACGTTCATTACCATTTAATATAAAATAGCCTCCTAGATCATTTGGGTCTTCATTATGAGCAATTAAATTTTCTTTACTTAATCCATGTAAATGACAATATTTAGATTTGACCATTACTGGGATTTTGCCAATTAAAGCTTCAAATTGTTCACGTTCAATACCGTCCATATATGCTGAAACGCTTAAATAAATTGGGGCAGAATAAGTTAATTTACGTAATCTTGCTTCCATTGGATATATATCTCTTTTACTACCATCTGCCTCTACAATTTGTGGTTTTTCTATCCTAATTTTGCCAAGTTTAATCTTAAAATCTTTAACTTCTGCAGGAATAATTGTAGGAATAATTTCTTGGGTTTCGTTAACAATTTCTTGTACTCTCTTCTCAAGAAAATGATTATAGCTTTCTATATTACTCTCTACTAAAGAATGTTTATCAAAATAATTTTTTATTAAATTTCTATAAATGTTCATATTACCACCCTATAAAAATAAGTTTCATGCATATTATTTCTTCTAATAATTTTAATGATGTCACCTTTTTTAACATCTAATTTAGTTAATGCAGGATCTTCTCTTAAAATTCTGGGTAATTGTTTTCTAGCAACGTTGTAATGCTTTAATAATTCTTCAGAGTCTTCTTCTGTTAATTTTACATGCTCTGGTACATAAACATGTTTTTCAACTTTTATTTCTTCTTCCATTTTTTGAGCATAGCGGGCCGAATGGGATTTGAACCCATGACCACCTGCTTTCCTTGAGATTTAAAAGGCAGGTGCTCTACCAAGCTGAGCTACCGGCCCGTCGTCGATATTTTTATTTTTAACAGCAATCTTCCTAATTAATAATGAAATTAATGTAAAAAAAGATAGCTCTAGCAAGTTTAATAAAAATTGAATTGTGGTGAGTTGTAATTTTCTTTTCCCCTGCATTCATTTTAGAAAGATTGCTTATTTTTGATATATTGTTGTTGGCATTTAAATGATTTATAAGCTTTTTGGTTTTCAAATTTTGAATTTCCCCTATATAAAGTTTTTGTTTTTTATGATGTAAGCGCCTCGACCGGGATTCGAACCCGGGTTGCTACCGTGACAGGGTAGAGTCCTAACCGCTAGACTATCGAAGCCTAAAACTAAGAATTTTAGTTTGTTTTTAAATTTTGTTGTTTAAAAATAAATCCCCGTTGCCGGATTCGAACCAGCAACCTTGCCCGGATAAATTTTATCTTTCGGGTTCAGCTGTCTGTTTTTCATTCTTAGCTTTTTAGCTTTAAGTCAAACAGTGAGATTATCTACAGCCGAATGCTCTACCATTGAGCTAAACGGGGATAATAAAGAATAAAATTTTTAGTTTTTAAATATTATTGTTTATTAAGCTTTAACCTCAACCTCATTATTTAATTTAGTTATTGTTAAATCTTTACCAGGAGCTAAAACGCCATTTACATTAACATCTGTTGCTAATAATTTACTATAACTATTGCCCTTAAAGATAATATAAATTTCCCTATTTAGTATATCAATCTCATAAGCTTCTCCATTTATATTTTCTGGTAAAGTAATTGTTCTAGTATAACCATTTTCTACACGAGCAGCTAAATTAATTTCATTTCTAGTTTGCTCGAGTAAATTTTGTGCTGCAATATTATCTTTTCTCCTAGCTATGATATCAAAATAATTCGAGCTAATAAATAAATAAATCATTAAAATTACCATAGCTATGCCCACAAAAAATAAAAACTCTGTTGAAACTTGAGATTTTTTCATTGTATTGTAACTTGAACTTGTGTACCAAGAGATTTAACAATAATTTTTTTCCTTCCTTGAAATATTTGATATATTGCTGGTGAGAATGTGGCATCGGAAACTTTTGCTATCTCACTTGTTTTACCTTGCTTATCTAAGATAGTAAATATTATTTCATTATTTCTAAATTCAAGCTGTTGTATACCATCTGGAAAATCTGCTTCTATTGTTAATTGAGAATCTCTACCAAAAGCATAAACATCATTTGCAGCTCTACTAATTTCATTTGCAATAGCATCTACTTTACTTGTTGCAATAGCATAACTACTTTCGCTAGTATATTTAAAATAAAGCAATGTTAATGGTATTAAAATAATTAAAACAACTCCTGCTATTACCAAGTACTCCATAGAAACTTGAGCTTTAATAATTATCACCTCTTTTAATTTATTAATAAATTTAGTTTATTTAAACTTTTGCTTAATATTTTCTAAAAGTTTATCTTTTTCTTTTCTACTAGTATAAGTTTTACCAAATCTAACTAAAATTGGATTAACTTTTTTCCAATAATTTTTTGGAAATAATTTTTTTAAATCATCTTCAATTATTTCAGGTTTCATGTTTTTAGTCCATCCTAATTTTCTCGAGATATACGCACAATGTGTATCTATTCCAATAGCATCATAACCTTGCTCAGAAAGAAATACATTTGCTGTTTTTCTTCCTACACCAGGTAATTCAATTAATCTATTAAAGTCTGTGGGTATTTTTCCTTTATACTTTTTAACAAGCATTTTAGAACATTTAATAATATTTTTTGATTTATTTTTATAAAAATTAATTTGCTTTATTACTTTCTTAACATCTTTTAACTTTGCTTTAGCTAATTTTTCTAATTTATTATATTTACTAAATAATTTTATTGCAATAGGAATTGTTTTTTCATCTCTAGTACGAGCTGATAAAATAGTAACTATAAGTGTTTTCCATTTTTCATCCCATTTTTCAGCAGCCAACCTAATTTTAGAAGCTCTTTTATTTAATTCCCTTAATTGTTTTAAAGCTATTTTCGTACTCATTTTAGTATATCGAGAAAATATTTTGATTTGCCATATTAAACATTTTTTAGATTTAAGCTAATTAGCCCAAAAATAAACATAAGAATAGCTAAAATTATGAAAATGTAATTAAACGGCATTATAAACAATAATAAAGCTGGAATAAGCTTTCCTAGTAATAAACCGACTTCAATATTTGTTAAATAAATCCCATAATACCTTTCTTCTTCTTTTTTATTGATTAATTTAAAAAAGTTAATTTCTTTTGTTGGCTCAATGAAAGCAGCTCCAAAACTTGCTAATATTACAGCTAGTAATACTAAATAAATATTATTCATAATAAACGCAATTATTGCAAATATACTTATTATAAAATAGCCTGAGCTAATAAATGGTTTAGATCCTAGTTTATCAGATTTTTTACCTATTATGTACTCCATTAATAATGGTAATATTAATAAAAAGAAAAATATACCAACTTGACTTTTTTCAATACCATTTCTAACCATGTGTAATGGTATATAAATAAAAATAAAGCCCCACCATATAGATATCCCAATACCAGCTAAATATAAATGCCTTAAATCTTGATTTTTAAAAAATAATTTTAGATTCTCTAGCAGTTTATATTTTATTTTATATTTTCTTGCTTTATGTTTATATAAGATAAATATTAATAATGCAATAAATGCTAATAAAGCTGCTACTGAAAATATTTGTGGAATATCATAAATTCTTAATAAAAACGCTCCAAGTAATGGTCCTAATAACCAGCCAAGATTTGATAAAGTATAAACCAAACCTTCATTTTTACCAAGAGCCTTTGTTTTTGACTCATTTCTGTACATTATACCAAAAGATTCTGCTCTTAAAACACCAAACATAATGTAAATTAAAGCTAAAACAAATACTAAGTAAATTGATTTAGTTATTGAATATAAAAATAAAATAAAAATTGAAAACGCTAAAGAATAAATATATACTTTATTTTCTTGATATTTCTCAATTATTGGAATAAATATTACAAATGAGATTAAAGCTACTATACTAATTAATGTTGAAAACAATCCTACATAAGATTCATTATGTAAAAAACTATCCAAAAATAAAGCCCATATTGTATTAAATAAACCATTTGAAATTGAGATTATTAAACCAATAAAAAGTAATATGCTTATAGTTTTAAATCTAAACCTCTTTAATGAAATAGCCATAATTATAGAAGAAATTAGCTATTTATAAAATTTATTTAAATACTTCTCCTGTCTCTTGACTCCAAAATAATAAATCTAATTCATCCATATCAATATTTACTTTCTTACTAAAATCAATAAATTTCTGTTCAATCTCAAAATATTTTTTCTTAGTTAATGTTTTTGGTAATTCATTTATTATATTTAGTCTATATAAATTTTTTAAAATATGTCTATCTAAGATTGCTAAGTTTTTATAACCTATATTGCGTAAAAAATGTGAAGCTTCTTTATACCCATAACCTTTAACATTTTTTACTAAGAATTCGCGTAATTCTTTAGCATTTTTAATTTCATCTAATTTTTTTTGTATTAAATGCCATTTTTGTTTAAATTCAATTAGATACTTACTTTTATTAATATGAAATCTTATTTTATCAATTAAATAGTTTAAAGGGTTAATATCTTTATTTAAAAAATCATTTTCTTTTAATAATAAAATAGCTTTCCAACATTGTTTAGCAGAACTTTGTGGAGTTAAAATACAAAAACAAACCTCATAAAAATAATCTTCTTTTTTTACATTTTTAAAATCTTCTAACCTTTTTTTAATAATATTTTTTCTTTTATTATATTCTTCTAGTATGTTCATAATTAGAATGTAAAAATAAACAGTTATAAAAATTTAAGCATTTTTTAATAAATCGATTGGCTTTCTTTGATCATAACCAGAATCAGATTCGTGCCAATATTTTATTTTTTCTTCACCTAAACGCCAGCATAATAAAATTTCTTTTCCATTATGTATAGAATAAAAATCTGCTAACCCAATATCTAAATCTTTAACTATAGCACCATAATTTAATATTTCTTCTAGTAATGTATAAAATTCATTATATAATTTATGTGTAACTTTCCTTGAGCTTATTTCATTTTTTATAAATTGAAATTCATCTTCATAATTTATCTCAATAGAATTGAGCATTACTAATGTTTTATTTAATTGTATTAATCTCGTTAATCTTTTTTCTATAGCTGGTATTAAAGATTCAGCCTCTTGTAATGTTAAATACCTCTTTTCCATTGAAATTTTAATGTAAGAACTTATTTATAAACTTTTTTTATTTTATAATTTTAATTTTGTTAATATCATCTAGAGTTATCCAAGAACTCATAATACCAAAGCCCTTCTTATTTATATTAAAAGGTTCTATCTCAATAATATTTTTTAAGAATATTAATAAACAATATTTTTTATCTTTAAACATTGAATAAAAATAATCTATTTTATCTGCTTCGATACCATCATTCCCACCATATTTATCTAAAATTTTTCTAATCTTAACTGGATCTAGGTTATCAAATTGGATTACTTTATCAACCCCGGCTTTTATTTTCACAGGTTCATTAGAATTTTTAAAATAAACAATATCATTTTCTTTAATTTTATCCCATGGAGGATATTTATTTTTATACCACCTAGATTCTATTTTCTTCTCTCCTGTTAGAATTTTATGGGTTAGATTCCAAGATTTACGCATTATTGCTAAATGTTCCATTTTACCTTTTATAATAAGTTTCTTTTAATAATAAAGCATCTCTTTCTATATTCGGGCTTTCACAAACTACAATACCTTTTAATTTAAATTCTTTCCAAACTTTTACTAAATCTTTATAATTCATATCAGAATCTTTTAAATTTTCATGATTTTTTTCACCTTTCTCAGAATATTTAACACCTTGACAATGAAAATGTACATTACTTAATGCTTCTTTTCCAAGCTTTTTCTCCATTAAAGTTAGTACTTCGTGAAATTCTTCTTTTGTATTATATTTTCCATTTGAAGAAGCATGCATATGACTCCAATCTATACAAGGTAAAACATTCTCAAATTCTAAACTTAAATTTATTAACTCATTTAAATTACCAAATTGTGCAACTCTTCCATTACTTTCTGGACGAATCCAAATTTCAATGTTATCTTTTTTTACAATTTGCATAATTATTTTCATTGCTTCTTTAACTTTTTTGTAAACTTTGTCAGGATCATCTTTCATATAATAACCAGTATGAAAACAAACTGAATAAGCACCACATAAATAACCAATCTTAGCACTTTGTACTATTCTATTTATGCTTGCGTGCCATATTGCTTTTTCTTTTGCATTTAAATTAATATAATAAGGAGCATGCACACTTAGTATAATATCATTTTTCTTAGCAGCCTCATTTACAGTAGGAGCTTTTTCTTTTGTAATATTTATACTACGTACAAATTCTAATTCCATTCCATCTAAATTTAATTTTTTAACTTGAGCTATTCCTTTTATTGTATCACCATTAGTGCTTAATGGAATTCCAGCAGTAGCAAAGCTTAATTTATCTGGTTTAATCATTTATAATAGAAGTAATTTTTAGTTTATAAATTTTTCATAACCATCTTTTTCTATTTCATCTGCTAACTCTGCATTTCCTTCTTTTACTATTTTACCATTAATCATTAAATAAACTCTATTTGGTTTAATATACTGTAAGATGCGATTATAATGTGTAATTAATAAAATGCTTTTTTCCGGATTTCTTAATTTATTTATTCCATTAGCAACAATCTTCAATGAAGTAATATCGAGCCCCGAATCAGTTTCATCACATATCGCTAAACTCGGATTCAAAACAGCTAATTGTAATATCTCAGCACGTTTCTTTTCTCCACCAGAAAATCCTTCATTTAAATATCTAGTTGAAAAACTTTTATCAATTTTTAATAAATCCATTTTTTCTTCTAACAATTTCTTAAAATCTAAAATAGAAATCTTGCTACCATTTAAAGAATTGTATGCGGTTCTTAAAAAATTAGCTAATGGTACTCCTGGAACTTCTGCAGGATACTGAAAACTTAAAAATAATCCTAATCTCGCTCTTTCATATGGCTTTAACTCAAGAATATTTTTATCTTTATAATAAATTTCCCCTTTAGTTACATTATATTTAGGGTTTCCCATTATTACATTAGCTAAACTAGACTTACCAGAACCATTAGGACCCATTAAAGCTACTATCTCACCTTGTTTAATATCTAAATTTAGTCCTCGAACTATTTCTTTATCCTCTACTTTAACATGCAAATCCTTAACTATTAGGTCGTTCATATTCCTTAACTCCATTTTTCAATGCTATTAACGGTAATATAACACATTTTAATCTAATCCCACTTATTTGTATGCCAAGTAAATCTATTACATCTTGATTACTAAGATTTTTAATTTCTTCTATTGATTTATCTTTAATATTTTCTAGTAAAATATCTGTACTTGCTAAACTTATTGCACAACCTTTGCCTTGAAATTTTACTTCTTTAATTTTATTATTATTTAATTTAATTTTTATTTCAACTTCATCCCCACATAAAGGATTATTTTCACGAGCATGAATATCATAGCTATCTAAATTTCCTTCGTTACTTGGATTTTTGTAATGCTCTATTATATTCTCACGATAAATATTCATTTTCCAAATACCTCTTTAGCTTTAAAAATTGCATTAACTAATTTGTATACATCTTCTTTAGTATTATAAATGTAAAATGATATTCTTGCACTAGCATCTATACCTAATTTTTTATGTAAGATCATGCAACAATGATGACTTGCTCTTATTGCTATTCCGTGCTCATCCAATATAGTAGCTAAATCATGTGCATGTATTCCTTTAATATTAAAAGCAATTACCCCTGCTCTTTTCTCTGCATTAAGATTACCATAAATCTCTATTCCGGGAATTTTACTTAATTCTTCTAATGCATATTTAGTTAATTCAAGCTCATGCTTTCTTATATTTTCCATACCAATTTCTTGTAAATAATCTAAAGCTTGTGAAAAAACAACAACATCTGCTATATTTTGTGTGCCTGCTTCAAACTTTTCAACATTATCTTTAAACTTAGTATCTTGCTTTGTAACTTCTAATATTGTACCACCACCAGATATGAAAGGTTTTAAATCGTTAAGTAATTCTTTTTTTGCGTATAATACACCTACACCAGTTGGGCCAAGCATTTTATGAGCAGAGAAACAATAAAAATCACAATCTAAATCCTTAACATCAACTTTAATATGTGGAACAGCTTGTGCACCATCTACTAATAATTTTATTCCATAATGTTTACATATTTTAGCTATATCTTTTATTGGGTTAATTGTACCAAGAACATTAGAAACATGTGTTATTGCTAATACTTTTATTTTTCCAAATTTAGCCTTCTCCTCTAATTCTTTTAAGCTAATCTCGCCATCATTTACAGTTAAATAATCAATTTTACAATTTATTTTCTTGCTTAGTAATTGCCACGGTACAATATTGCTATGATGTTCCATCTCTGTTAATAAAATTATATCTTCCTTATTTAATAATTCGTTAAAATAAGTAAATACTATAGCGTTAATAGCTTCTGTTGTATTTTTTGTAAATATTATTTCTTCTGAACTTGCATTAATGAATTTTGCAA
>CAYHTT010000010.1:0-17683 GCA_964359725.1 Candidatus Woesearchaeota archaeon
TTAATAAAAAGCTTTATAAATACTTTTTTTAGAGTTCACTTATGGCAGAGGTCTCAAAAGAATTACAAGAGAAGGCCTATGAGGCTGTTGAAATAGCTAGGAAAACAGGCAAACTCAAGAAAGGGGTTAATGAAGTTACTAAAGTTATTGAACGTGGACAAGCTAAATTAGTTTTAATAGCAAAAGACGTTAATCCACCAGAGATTACAATGCATCTTCCAGCTTTATGCGAAGAAAAAGAAACAGTTTTTGTTTATGTACAAAGTAGAGAGGAACTTGGAACAGCTGCTGGTTTAACTGTTCCTACAGCAAGTGTTGTAATAATCCAAGAAGGAGATGCTACTGAATTAATAAAAGAACTTAAACAAGCTTCTAAAGCTTCTAAATAATTACTCTAAAAAATGGGAGAAAAAAAACAAAAACCTAAGGAAATTAGATCTCCTCAAAAGAAAGCTGAGACTAGTTTTAGTGAAAGACAAGCAGGTCAATTATTTTCATTAGCATGGCCTGCACAAGTTGAAGAAATTATTGGCAGAACAGGTGCAAGAGGAGAAGCTACTCAAGTAAGGTGCAAAGTACTTGATGGTAGAGATAGAGGAAAAATTATAAGAAGAAATGTTAAAGGCCCTGTTAGAATTGGGGATATATTAATGTTAAGAGAAACTGAAATAGAAGCTCGCAAACTAGCTCAAGGCAGAAAATAAAATGGTAAATTGTTCATTCTGTGGTTATGAGATTGAAAGAGGAACTGGAAAGATGTTTGTTTTAAATACAGGCAAGGTCTTAAATTTCTGCTCTTCAAAATGTGAAAAGAATATGTTAAAACTTAAGAGAAAAGCTCACAAACTTAAATGGACTAAGTTCTATGAAAAGCAAACAAAATAGATAGTTTATGTTCATCATAGTAAAATTTAAATATTTTTTTAGTTATATTATATTAATGGGGTAATTAAAATGTGGGATCCATTTGATGAAATTAAAAGGATACACCGTGAAATGGATAATATGTTTAGAAGATTTTTTGAATCCCGTAATAAAATATTCAAGTTAGATAAAGAACTAGAAAATTTTAGAGAACCTCTAGCAGATATTAAAAAAACAGATAAAGAATATATTATTGAAATAGAATTACCTGGAGTAAATAAAGAAGATGTTATATTACAAGTTAGTAATGATTTAATTGAAATAAGAGCTAAAAAACAATCTGAACTTAAAATAGAGAAGAAAGGCTATTTAAGACATGAAAGAAGTTACTCTGGATTTTATAGAACAATTCCTTTACCATTCGGCGTAAAAGCAGACGAAGTAGAATCAGAATTCAAGAATGGTATATTAAAAATTAAAGTACCAAAGAGCAAAGAGAAAATCAAAAAGAAAGTTATGAAAGTTATAATTAAATAAAACTCTTTTTTATTTTTTATTTATAATTAATTTCTTACAATTAATGGTGAAACTAATTTTACATCCCTCAACTTTCGTATATTTTCATGCACTATATTGTCTAATTTACCTTCGTTCTTTGCATTTACTTCTGCTATTACATCATACTCGCCTTGTGTAATATCTATTCTTTTAATAAAGTGCATTTTCATTAGCTTATTTGCTAGTTCCATACTTCTTCCTTTTCTAGCTACAATAAGCAAATACGCTTCTAACATTTTAACCCCCTACCATTTTGAGCGAAATATCACTAGAAAAATTGTAATTAATAATAATTAAAGTACTTTAAGCTTCATTATAACCCTGCATCCATGCTTCCTGCCAATCTTCTATCTCATCATCGTCTAATTCTTTTTCTCTAGTTTCTTTGTTGTAAATGTCATCCTCTTCAAGTTCATCTAGTTCATCCCAAATATTTTCGTCCATTTTAACCCGACACTTGTAGAAAGCTTTAAATATATATACCTATCCTATATATTTAATATAGAGTATATACCAAATATAATGGGGGTTGAAATAATGGATTACAGAAAATTAATTAAATTTGGAAATTCTTCGCATATTGTTTCTTTGCCAACTTCGTGGATTAAAAAAAATAAATTAAAAAAAGGTGATTTGATTTATTTTAATGAAAATGGAAATGGAGAAATCGTTCTAAGCGCAAAAGAGGGAAATAATGAAATACTAGACAAAGAAATTACTATAGACGTAACTGGAAAGAATTTTAATGAAATTCGAAGAGAACTATCTACAGCTTATGTAAATAATTGTAGAATTATAAATATTATAGGTAAAGATTTAAATGAGAAGTCCCAAGATATAAAAAAATGTTTACAAAATTTAATGGCGTTAGAGATAATGGAACAAACATCTAAAAATATTGTAGCAAAAGATTTTCTTGATCTTAATACCATTTCAATGGATAATATAATAAGGAAAATTGATATAATTACTCGAGCGTTAATGTCGGATTCTAAGTTAACTGTAAATCAGAATAATTATGAAAATATTTATCAAAGAGACGAGGATGTTAATAGATTAAGTTTTTTAGTATTTAGAACAGTTAAATTCGCTTTAAACAATCCGCAAACTTTAAAAAATTTCAATATTACCCCACTTGGTTTACTTGGATATTGGCAATTAACAAATTATTTAGAAAAAATAGCAGACGAGACTAAAAGAATTTCAAGATTTGTTACTAGGGCGAAATTAAAAGGAAAAAGGGCTTCAGATTTCGTTATTTTATATTCAAAAATTGAATCGCATTATTTAGAAACTATGAAAATTTATCATAATAAAGATAAAGAATCTGCTATCAAATTAACAGATAAAAAACAATATTATATAGAACTTTGTGACGAATATTTAAAAAATTATATTAATTCGAAATGGGTACCAAATTTAATTGAAAGATTAAAAATTATGATAAATGAAATACATAGTATTTTAAGGATTGTGTACGAAATATATGAATAAATAAAATGAGCAGGATATATTTAGAAGATTTAAAATTAGCAGTAAGACAGTCTGGTATAGATACTACTATAGAAAGTTTTAGAGAAACAAATATAAAAAAAAGGGGGAAAGCAGTAACTTCAATAATTGAAATTGATAAGGGTGGTAATGGAATAAAAATTTTCTCTAAGTGTTATGACACTAGTCTATACCATGGCATAAGAGGTTATAGTCCTTTGGAAAAACAATTATCAGATGAATTAAGTACAGAAGAGTCATTCGATTATGAGAAAAAAATATTAAGAACATTAAATGATGTAGATAAAAATATAGCTCCTATATTATACTCTGTTGTTGAAAGCCAGAGAAGAATATTTATGGAGTATATAGAAGATCGCTCTTTACAATGGAAATTCATAGAACTTGATAAAGAAATTGTTGGATTAGAAGAAGAAATTAAAGGTTTAAAATCCGACAAAGATAGTTCTGAAAGAAAAAATGAAATTCAAAATTTAAAAAGGCAAAAAGAATATTGGGTAAAAAAAGGTATAGATTATATAGCTAGATTTAAAAAAGCGTGTAATAATAATGATGATAGATTCAGAAGACTCGGCATTAGGGAGTTAAGCAAAAAAGAGGATAGGGCAGTATTTGAAGATTATTTATTAAGAATTTTATTATATTCTAACGATAATTTAAAGAATATAGAAAATGTTAGGTCTTTTTTAAAAGATAAAGGTATAAATATTTCAGTTTATTCTTCTGAACTTGCGGAATACTTTTTTAGGGAAGTTACTAGTGATGAAGAAATAGCTCTAATTCATGGCGATATGGGACCTCATCATGTAAGATTAAATGGAAAAATTATAGATTTTGATGAATTTAGAGAAGGCTCGTATTATTATGATCTTGTAAGATTTTTAAAAAATCCGTTTGTTAATCAACCTGAAAGAAAAATACCCGCATATTTAGCAAACTATTTACTTAAAGAACTGACAAATGGAGAAAAAATTGATCAAGAGGAAATTGAAAAGTTAAGTATAGAAGATATAGTTAATGATATCGTAGGAAGAGAAAGATTTGCTTCGTCTTTAAAAAGATTTTATGATATAAATTTAAAAGAAGATATTCATATTGCAGCAGTATTACGTAAATATAGCCCTAAAGCTATTAAATTCTTTACAAGAGATCATCCTGTATATAAAAGCAAGAAAAGGTTAATTGACTGGCGTTTAGATGATATAAATAATATATTAAACATTTTATTAAGTGATTATGGTAGAGAATATTTATTAAGAGACAGATATTCAACAGAGACTATAGAAAATTTTAGATCATTCTTTGAAACTACTGGTTTAATCAGATCAGTTCCTAGTGATATGTTCTCTTTATTTGGTAAAGAGGGTAACCCAGATGCTAATAAAGATAAAAGATTAAAAAATCATAAAAATAAAATTTACGCTTAATCCTTTTCTTATTCTTAATAAAAACATTTAAAAAAGCTTTTTAGTTGTTACTATTGAAAGAAAATGAAAAAAACTAGAAGCTTAAATTGCGTATTTGTTGGTCATGTTGATCATGGCAAAACAAGCATCTTAGACAGAATTAGAGGGAGCTCTATTGCTAAACATGAGCCAGGATTAATTACACAAGCTATTTCTGCTTACACAATAGACTTTAAAACAATAGAAAAGAATTGTGGTGAGCTAATTAAAGGTAAAGAAATTAAAATTCCAGGCATATTAGCTATTGATAGTCCAGGACATGCTGCTTTTACAAATTTAAGAAAAAGAGGAGGGAGTTTAGCGGATATTGCTATACTAGTAATAGATATAAACGAGGGTTTTAAACCTCAAACTCATGAAGCTATTGAAATATTAAAACATTACAAAACACCTTTTGTTGTTGCTGCAAATAAAATAGATTTAATTCCTGGTTGGCATAATAAAAATAAAATTCTCGTATATAATCTAAATGCGCAATCTGAATCAACTAGAAAATTATTAGATAATAAAATTTATAATTTAGTTGCAAAATTTTACGAGCTTGGTTTTAATAGTGAAAGATTTGATAGAGTGCAAGATTATAGTAAACAAGTTGCAATAATTCCTTTAAGCGCGAAAACAGGTGAAGGTATTCCTGAATTATTACTCGTTTTAACAGGATTAGCACAAAAATTTCTTGAAAAAGATTTACAAGTTGATGTTGATAAACCTGGAAAAGCTACTGTTTTAGAAGTAAAGGGGGAAAGGGGTTTTGGAAAAGTAATTGATATTATATTATATGATGGAAGCATAAAAGAAAATGATGTAATAGTAATTGGCGGGGTAGACAATGCTATTGTAACAAAAGTTCGTGGCTTATTTCAGTTAGAGGGTAATAAACTAAAAAAAGAGAAAAGAATAGATGCTGCTTCTGCAATAAGAATTTTTGCTCCTGGTTTAGAATTAGCGTATGCAGGAATGCCTGTAAAGATAGCTAATAAAGATCTTGAGAAAATTAAAAAAGAGATTCAAGCAGAAGTTGAAGAAGTTTTAATACATACAGATAAAGCCGGTATAGTTATTAAATCAGATAAGCTTGGTAGTTTAGAAGCATTAGTTAACTTACTTAAAGAAAAAAATATTAAGATTAAAAAAGCCTCTTTAGGAGAAATAACAAAAAAAGATATTACAGATGCTAGTTCTGATAATAATGAACTTAATAAAGTTATTCTTGGATTTAATATTAAAAATATTAAAGTTCCAGAAGTTAAAATAATTACTGGTGAGGTTATTTATACTTTACTAGAGGAATTTGATAAATGGTTAATTGATGCAAAGAAAAAAATTGAAACTAAGCAATTAAGTTCGATAGTAAAACCATTTAAAATTAGAATTTTACATGGATATGTTTTTAGACAAAGCAATCCAGCTGTTATGGGGGTAGAGGTTTTATTAGGAACGTTAAAAACAAATGTTGCTTTATTAAAGAAAAATGGTGTAGTATTACCGGAAATAAAAGGTATTCAAAAAGAAGGTAAAAATATTAATCAAGTTCCACAAGGAGAGAATGTTGCTATCTCTGTACAAGGAATAATTGTTGGCAGGCAAATAGATGAAGGTGATATTTTATATAGTGATATAACAGAGAATAATTTTCGCAAGCTAAAAGAAATGAAAAAGCTTTTAAATAATGATGAGGTTGAATGCCTAAAAGAAATTATTGAAATAAAACGCAAAACAAATACTTTATGGGGGGTTTAAATGCCAGAATTTAAAATTGTTATAAGTGAGAAAGGAAAGAGTTATGCTAAAAGTTTAACGAATGAGGAAAGTGAAGTATTTCTAAATAAAAAGATAAAAGATAAAATTAATGGAAATGATTTTAGTTTTAAAGATTATGAGTTTGAAATTACTGGCGGTTCAGATAAAGAAGGCTTTCCTATGAGATATGATGTTGAAGGTTTAGCTAGAAGAAGGATATTTGTTACAAAGGGAATGATTGGAGCAAGAATAAATAAAAAAGGTTTAAGAATAAAAAAAGCTGTTCGTGGAAATACAATTTCACAATTTACTTCTCAAATTAATTTAAAAG
Organism: Candidatus Woesearchaeota archaeon; assembly: GCA_964359725.1. Lineage (GTDB taxonomy): Archaea > Nanobdellota > Nanobdellia > SCGC-AAA011-G17 > GW2011-AR20 > CAYHTT01. The sequence goes on from CAYHTT010000010.1 coordinate 6,472, forward strand.
TTATTAAATCTGGGCAGAAAAATTTAGATGAAATTTTTGTCAAAGCTGTAAAAGAGGAAAAACCTGCAAAGAAGCCAAAAGAAATTAAAAAAGAAAAAATAGCAGAAGAAAAACCTAAAGAAATAAAAGAAATTAAAAAAGAAGAGCCTAAAATCGAGAAAAAAGAAATTAAAGAAGAAAAGAAAGTGGAAAAAGTAGAAAAAGTTAAAGAGCCAAAAGAAACAGATAGAATTGGCTATACAGAAGAAAATGTTAAAAAAGCTCAAGAATTACTTAGTAAATTACAAGAAGAAAAAATAAAAGAACAAGAAAAAGCTTCTCAAAAAAATCAAAGCATAAAGTTAAATTTATAAACACTTATTCTAGTTTTTAACTTAATGCCTCGAACTAAGAAAATTCAAGAAGAAAATGTACAACCAGAAGTAAATATTGGTTTAGTTGGTCATATTGATCATGGTAAAACTACTTTAGTTGAAAGATTAAGCGGGAAATGGACTGATACGCATTCTGAAGAATTAAGAAGAGGTATTACAATAAGATTAGGATATGCGGATTTCTCAATTTATAGTTGTAAAGAGCATGGTTATAATGCAAAAAAAATCTGTGAAAATTGTAAATTTGAAAGAAAAATTAGTTTAATAGATGCACCAGGTCATGAAAGTTTAATGGCAACTATGCTAGCAGGTACTGCAATAATAGATGGTGCTTTACTTGTTATAGCTGCAAATGAATCTTGTCCGCAACCACAAACTAAAGAACATTTAATTGCTTTAGATATAATAGGAATTAAAAATATTGTAATAGCACAAAATAAAATTGATTTAGTTACTAAAGAAGAAGCGTTAAAAAATTATAAACAAATTAAAGAATTTATTAAGGGAACTATAGCAGAGAATTCTCCGATAATACCAATAAGTGCGCAACATAATGTAAATATAGATATTTTATTAAAGGCTATTCAAGAAAATATTAAAATATCTAAAAGGGATGAAACAAAAGATCCTTTATTTTATGTAGCAAGAAGTTTTGATATTAACAAACCAGGTGCAGAGTTAAGTAAATTAAAAGGTGGTGTACTTGGAGGAACATTAAAACAAGGTGTATTAAAATTAAATCAAGAAATAGAAATTAAACCAGGATTAAAATATGAAAGAGAAGGTAAAACAATCTGGCAACCATTATTTACTAAAGTCGAAAGCTTGATGTCTGGTGGCATACAAGTAAAAGAATTAAAACCAAGAGGATCTGCTGGTGTATTAACCCAATTAGATCCTAGTTTAGTTAAAGCTGATTCTTTAACTGGGAGTATAGTAGGATTAAAAGATAAATTACCAGAAGTATGGTATGAGCTTAATTTAAAACCTGTTTTATTAGAAAGGGTTGTAGGCAGCAAGGAAGAATTAAAAGTTGAACCAATTAAAAAATCTGAATTTTTAATGCTTAATGTTAATTCAGCTGCTACAGTTGGCTTAGTAACTGAATTAAAAAAAGATTTAATTCATATTAAATTAAAAATTCCTGTATGTTCTAATTTACAAGATAGAATTACCATATCAAGAAGAATTGGAACAAGATGGAGATTAATTGGTTACTCAAGTATTGTAAAGTAAGGTTTTTATACTTTTATATTTTAATAAATTGAATGGGGGGATTCATATTTTAGAAGAAATCGAAAATCCAACATCATTAAGAGAATTTTATTTAAGAGAGGCTTTTTTTAAAAGATTATATACGCATCAAGTAATATCCCAATCTGCAGAAGATTATGTAAGATCATTATTTTGTTTAGGGGATAATAGAATTAATGGTTATGGTATTGATGCTATAGATCATAGTTTTAGCCCGCCGATACATTATGAAATTAAAGAGGCTGAAAGGAATGTACTAATCCCAGATACACAGCTACATTATCAAAGTAATTTAGGGCGATCTTATTTAATTGCAGTAAAAAGAATAGATAATATAAGATTATATAAAAAAGTAAAGAAATATGGTAAAAATAGAAAAGTTTTAAAGAATTTAGGTTCTCCATTAGAATTATCACTTAACTTTGGGGATATTTTCATCTTACCTTTTGAAGTTGTAAAGGAACATTATATTTTACAAGGGACAAAAAGGGGGGTAAGAGAAAATTCAGATAAAGTTGGTAAAGGTAAAAAGTATAGTAGCATTCATAATCTTAAAACTGTAATGAGACGTCAGGTTATAAAGGATTTGAATTATATAATTAGAATGAAAGAAGATAATGAAAGTATTTCCCATGATGATAGAACAGTAGAGATATTAACCTTTGCTCAAGCAGCACAAATTATAATTGGATATGGAGATCATCGTAGATCATTCTCACAAAGTAAAACATTCAGAAGAGATTATGATTTTGTTGTTGAAGATGGTCCAATACTAACTACAGAATCTAAAAAAAGATCTAAAATCTTTATGATGGATGAAGATCGTAAGGTTATTGATGAGCTCGTAAATAGATTAACCAAAACTAAGGTTCATATGGATGAAATAAAAATAGAGAGAATTCAATTATATCATGAAATTTTAGAAAAAGAAAAGGGTTGGGAACATGTTGGGGAAGATATAAAAAAAAGATTATCCGCATTAACAAAATGGCGGTATCATAGAGAAGATTTATTTTTTAATAATAAGGATTAATATGATAAAACAAATTTCGAATTACGAAATAGAAGAGAGTAGAAAAATATTAGATGACCATGTTGTTCCTGAGGTTACACAAGAAAGTGCATTGGAAAGTTTATTATTTTGTATTTCTGGCCAGGTTTCATTATGGGAATCAAGTGTAAAATTCATTAGAAATTTAAGATTAAGATCGCATCCTTACGAACAAGATGCCATTCATAAAGTTTCTAGTTTTGATGTCTTAACGAATAGAGATTATGTAAATCAAGCGGCTAGAGAGGGAGGATTAAGATTTTCTAAACATAGTAGATTTGATAGTTCGATAGAGTATTTTTTAAGTGAGGATCATGTATGGTGGAAATATATAACAGATGCAGATGTTAAATTACGCGAAGAATATGTAAAGAAAATTAAATGGCTTGGAGAAAAAACATTTTCATTATGGCATTTATGTTTGGGTGGAAAAAATTTACTTGCTTTAGATGTGTGGGTAATGAAGGGATTAAGCAAATTAGGAATAGAACTTAATCCTCGTTATATTATACCACAAAAAAGGACCCCAAACAGCAGAGCTAAGGTTCGTGAAGCCCCAAATAGAAAAGAGTATTTAAGAATTGAGCAAGAAGCTTATAATTTATTTTTACAAGATTCTAGATTTTTATTACCTAATGGAAGAGTGGACATGGCTTTAGTTGATACAGTTTTATGGTGGAAAGGTGCAAATCGTGGTAATCTATACCAACTTAATTTATTTAATTATGGCTCAACTTTACCTTATTCAAAAAAATAAATATTAAAAACCTTTTTAAATCATTAAAATTCTCTTATATTTATAAAATGTTTAGAAGATTTGAAACTTCAAGAACTGAAATCATTGATATTACTAAAGCTTGGGTAGCTATTTCAATAGCTTTTGCAATAGTTTTAAGTAATCGTGCTATATTTACTGGGAGTTTTTTCTTTAATTTATTATTAGCTGCTTTAACTGTTGGTATAGGATTTTTATTTCATGAATTAAGTCATAAAGTAGTTGCTCAAAGATATGGCGCAGTAGCTGAATTTAGAGCTTTTGATTATATGCTTGTATTAGCTATAGCAATGAGTTTTTTAGGATTTATTTTTGCAGCTCCTGGTGCAGTTATGATTGCGGGTGGTCATATTAATATTAAAAGGAATGGTAAAATTTCGGCAGCTGGTCCAATAACTAATTTAGTATTAGCTTTAATTTTCTTAATAATAATGAAATTAAACTTTAGTAATGCAGTCAATTTAATAGGTAAATATGGATTTTTGATAAATTCTTGGTTAGCTTTATTTAATATGCTGCCATTTTGGAATTTTGATGGACGAAAGATATTTGTTTGGAGTAAATTAGTTTGGGCAAGTGTTGTTGCAGTAGCTATAATATTTTTATTTGTTTTAAGTCCTGGTTTTTAAAGATAAATTTATAAATTTTTATATTCCATTATAATTGATGAAATTAACAGAAATCTTTTATGATAGAAGTATGTCTGAACTTGATAGAAATGAAAAATATGGGAAGTTATCACCCTATTTTGAAAAAGGAGATCTTTTATTTGTGGTCAATGAGAGTTCAACCAATGAAATTCATTTAGCTTACTTATTCGGAAGAGTAATTAAATTATCAAACTTTCAAGCAGATATAGATACAAATACAAGCCATACACATTATACTTATGAACCAAATCAAGTAAAATCTATTCAATTAGATCAAATAGTCGCAGCTTATACTTTACCTGATTCAAATATTCTATCACAACAACAAGAACTTACAAAAAAGATACTACAAAAGAACCAATGTTTTTAAGAAGACAAAAAGAAAGAAGAGATATATAGTAATTATTCTTTACTAATTTTAGCTACACTAGAAACTTTATCTCCTTCTTCTAGCTTAATAATTTTTACACCAGTTGTATTTCTACCAATAACAGAAATTTGTTTAACAGGAATTCTTATTGTAATGCCTTTCTGAGTTATTATCATAATTTCATCATCTTCATAAAAAGATTTAATTGCTACAACATCTTCGTTTTTTGATTCGTCTTTTAAATATTTAGTTAAAATATTTGTAACACCTTTTCCTCCCCTTTTAATTAGTCTATATTCATTAACATTAGTTCTTTTACCAAAACCATTACTTGTTATAGTTAATAATGTTGCATTATCATTAACTTTTTCCATTCCAATTAAATAATCATCTTTATTTAGTTTAATTCCTCTAACGCCGATAGCCATTCTTCCAGCTGGTGTAATATCTTGTTCATTAAATCTTGCAGCTAACCCATGTTTAGTTGCTAATATTAAATTATCATTCCCAGAACTTAAAATAACATTAACAACTTCATCATCTTTAGTTAAGTTAATAGCAATTAACCCGGCTTTTCTTACATTACTATATTCAGCTAATTTAGTTTTCTTTGCCAATCCTTTTTTAGTTGCAAATATTAAATAACTTTCATCAAATTTACTTACTGGTAAGATTGTAGTTATTTTTTCATCTTGATCTAAATTAAGTAAATTAATTATTGCTTTTCCACGAGAATAACGAGATTCCAAAGGTAATTCATATGTTTTTAATTGGTAACATTTACCTTTATTTGTAAAAAATAATAATGTATTTAGATTATTTGTAACAAATAAATCCTTTACAATATCTTGTTCTTTTGTTTCTGTAGCAATTATTCCCTTTCCACCCCTTCTTTGTTGTCTATATTCAATTAAAGGAGTTTGTTTTATATAACCAGAATAAGTCATTGTAACAACAACATCATTTGCTTGTACTAAATCTTGCTGCATTAAATAACCCCCATTTTCCTCTATTATTGTTTTTCTTTCATCGTTATACTTTTGTTTTAACCCAATTAATTCTTGTTTAATTATTTGATAAATTTTATTTTCATCTGCAAGAATTTCTTTTAAATCTTTAATTACATTTAATAATGATTTATGCTCATCATGAATATTTTCTTGTTCCAAACTTGTTAAGCGTTGTAATTTTAAATCAAGAATAGCAATAGATTGTTCATAAGTTAAATTATAATTATTAATTAATTCTTGTCTTGCTTGTTCTGCATTTTTACTTTGCTTAATTAATTTAATAACATTATCAATATCTTTTAAAGCTATTTTTAAACCCTCTAATAAATGAGCTCTTTTCTCAGCTTTGTTTAACTCAAATTTACTTCTTCTTGTAACAACATTAAATCTATGTTGTATAAAAGCATTAATTAGTTCTTTTAGATTTAGAATTTTTGGCTTATTTTCGTCTAATGCAAGCATAATTATACCAAAAGTATTTTGTAATTGAGTATGTTGATAAAGTTGATTTAAAACAACTTCAGGATTAGCATTACTTTTTAATTCGATAACTAATCTCATTCCTTTTCTATCACTTTCATCTCTTATATCAGAAATGCCCTCGATTCTTTTTTCTTTAACTAATTCAACTATGCCTTCAATTAAAAAGGTTTTATTAACTTGGTATGGTATTTCCTCTACTATAATTTTTCTTTGCTCGATTTTAGTTTTAGCTTTTACAATAATTTTACCTCTTCCAGTTTTATAAGCTTCAATAATCCCTTGCTTACCCGAAATAATTCCACCTGTAGGAAAATCTGGTCCTTTAACTACATTTAATAATTCATTAATTTCAATATTTTTATTATCTATAACTATATTTACTGCATCTATTATTTCATTAATATTATGCGGGGGAATATTTGTTGCCATTCCGACTGCAATTCCAGAACTTCCGTTTATTAATAAATTAGGAACTTTGCTTGGTAATACAATTGGCTCTTTTAATGAATTATCAAAATTTGGCACAAAATCAACTGTTTCTTTATCAATATCATCTAATAATTCTTCTGCTAATCTAGATAATTTAGCTTCTGTGTAACGCATTGCAGCAGGCGGATCACCGTCAATACTTCCCCAATTTCCTTGGCCAATTACTAAAGGATATCTTAATGAAAAATCTTGGGCCATTCTTGCTAATGCATCATAAACAGCAATATCGCCATGAGGATGAAATTTTCCAAGAGTTTCCCCGACGATTCTAGCAGATTTTTTAGTTTGCTTATTATTTAGTAAACCAAGTTCAAGCATTGCATAAAGAACTCTTCTATGAACTGGTTTTAAACCATCACGAGCATCTGGTAAAGCTCTAGCAGTAATAACTGACATAGCATAGTCTATATAACTTGATTTCATTTCTTCTTCAATTAATCTAGTTTGAATTTGCTCTGTCATTTTCCTTTACACATCTAAATTTTTAACTTCATTAGCATGTTGCATTATAAATTCTCTTCTTGGTTCTACTTCTTCTCCCATTAATGTGCTAAAAATAGTATCTGCCAAAATAGCATCTTCTATTGTAACTTTCTTTAAAATTCTAGTTTCTGGATTTAAAGTAGTTTCCCATAATTGTTCTGGATTCATTTCTCCTAAACCTTTAAATCTTTGAACTTCAACTTCTTGCCCAATTTTCTCAAGTAAATCTTTTAATTCTTGATCAGTATAAATGTAATAACTTTGTTTACCTTTACTTACTTTATATAATGGGGGAGTAGCTAGGTAAATATAACCTGCTTCAATTAATTGTTTCATATAACGATAAAATAAAGTTAATAATAATGTAGTAATATGACGACCATCTACATCTGCATCTGTCATAATTATAATTTTATGATACCTTGCTTTTTTAATGTTAAATTCCTCACCAACACTAGTGCCAATAGCAGAGATTAAAGTTGTAATTTCATTATTTCTTAAGATTTTATCTAATCTTGATTTTTCAACATTCAATATTTTTCCTTTTAATGGTAAAATAGCTTGAAATTCACGTGCACGTCCACCTTTACTTGAACCACCAGCTGAATCACCTTCTACAATAAATAATTCTGCTTTACTAGGATCTCGTTCTTGACAATCAGCTAATTTTCCAGGCAAGCTTCCTGATTCTAAAAAACTTTTTCTTCTAGCAAGTTCACGAGCTTTTCTTGCAGCTTCCCTTGCACGTAAAGCATCTAAAGCTTTTGAAATTATAGCTTTAGCAACATTTGGATTTTCTTCTAAAAATGTAGCCAAATTTTCATAAACAATTGAATCAACAATACCTTTAACCTCTTGATTACCAAGTTTAGTTTTTGTTTGTCCTTCAAATTGTGGTTCGGATAATTTTAATGAAATTATTGCAGTAAGCCCCTCGCGAATATCATCACCAGTTAATTTATCACTATTTTTCTGCATATTTTTTTTCTTTATATAATCATTAAACGCTCTTGTTAATGCAGTATAAAATCCAATTAAATGAGTTCCGCCTTCAATTGTATTAATATTATTTACAAACGAAAAAACACTTTCTGAATAACTATCATTATATTGTAATGCAATCTCTAAATCAATATCTTTAATTTCTTTATTAAAATAAATTACATTTTGATGAAGTTTATTTTTATTTTTATTTAATTCCTCTACAAAACTTTTTACACCACCTTCATAATAAAATATATTCTCACGGTTATTACGTTCATCTTTAATATTTAATTTTAAACCTTTATTTAGAAATGCTAATTCTTTTAATCTATTTGCTAATATATCATAATCAAATTCAATTACTGGAAAAATTGTTTTATCTGGAAAAAAAGTAATTTTAGTTCCTGTTTCATTTGTCTCACCAATAATTTCTAATTGCGAAACTGTTTTTCCTTTTTCATATCTTTGTTTGTAAATTTTATTCTCTCTTTTAATTTCAACTTCTAAATATTCACTTAAAGCATTTGTTACAGAAATACCAACACCATGCAATCCACCTGAAACTTTATATGTGCGTTTATCAAATTTTCCACCAGCATGCAACATTGTCATAACAACTTCTACAGCTGGTTTATTTTCTTCTGGGTGAATATCAACAGGAATTCCTCTACCATTGTCTTCTATGGTAATTGAATTATTAGCATGAATAGTAACATTAATATTTGTACAATAACCAGCTAATGCTTCATCAATTGAATTATCTAATGCTTCTTTAACTAAATGATGCAGTCCTTTGACAGAATTATCCCCAATGTACATTGAGAATCTTTTACGGACTGCTTCTAAATCCTTTAATACAATAATGCTTTCAGCTTTATACTCTTGTTTCATTTTCCCCTTGAAGATTATTATTAAAAAATATTCTAAACTTTAAAAATGTTTCTAAGCTAAAACCTTAAAATTTTAAGGATATAAGGCTTATAAACGCAAAATAGAATTTTTTAATAGAAAGCTTTATAAAGAAATTTTGAGAATTTTTAAAAGAAGTTTAAATTGAGCTTTATTTTATCAAGTAGAATAACTTAATTCTGCTTTCTCTACAATTTGTTCTTTACGTTTCTCTTTTAATTTATCATATTTCAATTTTAATAATCTTATTTCCTCATCTAAATCTTTTATATTCTTAAAATCAGCAGCAACTCTTGCTTGTTTTCTTAACCATTTAACTTGTTTTTCTTTAGCTTCAATTTCTTTTTGAAGTTCTCTAAGTTCTTTTAATGAAACCATATTTTAATCAATATGATATAATATTTAAATTTATTTATATAATAAACATCATGGAAAATTTAAAATTAGTTTTTCTTGGAGATGTTATGTTGGAAGATTGGTTAATGAATATGCTAATTTACATGGTTATAAATATCCCCCCGGCAACACAATAAAAATACTTAAGAAAGCGGATTTAGTTATTGCAAATTTAGAATGTTGCATAGCTGAAAATGGCTTTCCATGGCAAAAAACACCTAAAGTATTTTTTTTTAGAGCTGATCCTATTGCAATTGAAACTTTAAAATATGGCAATATAGGTTATGTTAGTCTAGCAAATAATCATACTTTAGATTTTCAAGAACCAGCTTTACTAGAAACATTAGAAAGATTAGATAAATCTAATATCAATTATGCTGGAGCAGGTAAAAATTTAAATGAAGCTGAAAGAATTGCTTTAATTAATAAAAATAATTATAAAATTGCTATACTTTCTTATTCAGATCATCCTTATGAGTTTAAAGCTACTAAACACAATCCAGGAATTAATTTTATTGATTTAGCAAGAGATTTTAATAAAGTTAAAATAAAAATTAAAAAAGCTCGTAAGAAAGCAGATTTAGTTATTTTCTCAATACATTGGGGCCCAAATATGCAACAATATCCTAGTCAAGAATTTATTGATTTTGCTCATAAAATAATTGATTTAGGAGTAGATATTTATCATGGACACTCTGCACATATATTTCAAGGTATTCAAATTTATAAAGGGAAATTAATAATGTATGATTGTGGTGGTTTTGTAGACGATTATTATGTTGGTCCTCAAGAGAAAAACGATCAACAATTAATATTTTTTATTATTTTGCAAAATAAAAAAATAAAAGAGATTAAATTATATCCATTATTAATTGATAATTGTCAAGTTAATTTAGCTAAAAATAAAGTATTTAATGAAATTTATGAAAGAATTAAAAAATTAAGTAAAGATTTTAATATCGAGATTATTAAAGAAAAAAATTATTTAAAAATTAAAATTTAATATAATTGGTCAATTCCTGCAATATCTCCTGTATTTAATGTTCTTTTCTTTGTCTCTCCTTCCTGAGCAAATCTATACATTGTTTCTTCTGTGCAACTATTATCAGGATGTGACATACCTGCTGCATGGCCAAATTCATGAGTTGCAATATTTTGATAGTCCATAATGCTTGTATTGCCTAATGAGGTTTCACTAGTTGAACCTGCATTACCCCAGAAAAAGTCAGGGTCATCAAATACAGCATCAAATTCAACAAGTTTTCTTATCTGAGGAGGCCCGCTGAAAATACCCCATACTATCGTTACTGCAATTACCCCAGGATCTGTAATATTACCAAAGAATATCTCGTTCTTATTATCTGGTGAAGAGGTGTCAGCGCCGTCAACTACTCCACTTACGTTTCTATTGCCAAAGATTTCAAATGCTACTTGAGAGTCCCAAGCGTCTAAGCTTGCTGCAGTAACACTATCAACAAAGGCATTTGTCATTCCATCACTATTTGTTGTGTCTAAAACATAAGGCTCTGTTGTTTTCCATTTCGCACCTTGTGACAAAAATGCAAAACAGGTTGTTCCGCCATTACCTCCGCCACCACCAGGATTATGTTGTGGTTTATGACCAAATCCTTTTTTGTAATCAATTATCATAAATCCTTGTACTATTCTACCATCTACATCTGTTGCAATTCCTAAACTAAAAACATCATCTGCTACTTGTACTGCATGTGCCGGTACTATAACCGAAACTCCAGATTTATCATTGGTGGCAGGCACTAATGTAGTATCTGGTTGTGCAAGTACAAATATAGAAGCAACTAAAAATATTGAAATTACAAATGATAAAATAATTTTATAGTTCATTTTTATCCTATTATTAAAATATAAATATATATTTAAAACTTACTTTTCTAGAATTAAGCATTCTCACTTAAACCTTTTCTTTTTCTAATAGCTGTAATTACTTTTTGTTGTAGTTCAACTG
>CAYHTT010000011.1:0-14881 GCA_964359725.1 Candidatus Woesearchaeota archaeon
CAATAGCACAATCGCTGTCACTTGCGTCTATGTTATTATCACAATCATTATCTAAACCATCAGTACAAATTTCAGTAGTTGGCATAATTGCTCCTTCACAATTACCCCAAGCACTATTTACACAACTTTGTACGCCTTTTCTACACTCACCAACATCTGTGCCACATTCTCTTGTTTCTCCTGAGGTACAAGCACCTACTCGACAACTTGGGTCTTGGCTATCAATTAAATTATTACAATCATTATCTTTATTATCTGTACAAAGTTCAACTGCATCTGGATTTACTAATGCGTCATTATCATTACAATCTTGGCCACCACAACTAATTGAATCTTCTCCATCATTATCTTTATCACACGCCTCTCTCTTAACACCTTTTATCTTCAATTTCTCAAAACTTTCTATACAGAACTCATCTTCATTATTATCTTCATAAATTTTGTAATACATTCTAAAGCTACTTTCTGTAACACTTGGTATTGTAATTTTTAATTCAAAGTTTTCAGATCTTCCAGATTTAATTTCTTTAGTTTGTGTAGCTTCCTCAATTAATTCTTTTTCCTTTAAGTCATAAAGTAAAGCCTCAACAACCACATCTTTACTGTCTACATCGTCATTCCTAATTCTTAAATCTGATTCAATAATTTCACCAATCTTAAATTCATCATCATTTATATCTTGAGAAGTAATTTCTAAAATATCTTCGCCAATTACCTCGCTACATAAAGCTGGTCTTACAACATTAATTAAAATTGTTTTTTTATTATCTAATGTATTTGTGTTACAATTTTGGCTAATGTAACAACCAACTTCAATATCTTCTTCTTCTGCACCAGTTTCACAAGTATAGGTTATTATATCATTATTTCGATCTTCAAATTCACAATCTACATCATTTATTTTTCCTGAGATACATGAGGCTGCTCTTCCAGGTGTAGCTGTTGGACCTGTAGCTGAGTAAGTACATTCTAAATTAATTTCAGAATCTTCAAATGGTTCTTCATCTGAAACATCTACACTATCTAAAGTAACTTTTGCTCCTAATGCACAGTCTCTATCTAATCCATCAATTATATTATCACCATCATCGTCTTTATCATTACTACAAATTTCTTTTTGTAAAGGAATAAAAGTACTAGGTGGATAAGCAGCTAAATAAGCATTTAATAATCTTGAATTTGGATTTTGATAATTTGAATTACCTATAACTATTGAGGCAGTATAATTCTTACCATCTTTATTTGACTTCCAGTAATAATGATATTTTTTATCTGTATTATCAAAGAAATTGTAATATTTTTTATTAGCATCATAAACTGGATTATTACCTGCATTAATACTAGTATCATTGTAGAATTTTATAAGTCTTGTTGCATCTTCATCACTTCTTAATGTACTAACAAGTACTAAACCATCAATTTGTCCTGAATGTGGTCCTGGTGTAGTTGGATAAGTAGCTCCAGTATCGGGAACATCATACTCAACCCAATATTCAGTATAAGCAACAGGGCTTGAAAAATCATTAGATTTCCAGAATTTAAATAAATAAGGATCAATACCTGTAGTTAATATTAACGAAGGTACTTGTGCACATACAGCTGGAGTTGGTGGTGATGCAATACCAGCAACAATCTGGGAAATCAATGAAGAGTCATAAGAAGTTATATGATTATCTTTATTTACATCTACACAGCAATTATAACTTGGTTCTGGAATTAATCCAGCAACAATTTGTAATGCCAAGTTAGCATCGTCATTATTAATTTGTCCATCATTATTAACATCTCCTATTTTTTGATTTGCTGAACAAGTTACTTGAGTTATTTGTGCAGCACATACAGCTGGGATCGGTGGAGATGCAGTACCAGCGAAAATTTGGGAAATTAATGAAGAGTCATAAGGAGTTATATGATTATCTTTATTTACATCTACACAGCAATTATAACTTGGTTCTGGAATTATTCCAATAGCAATATTTAAAACAATTTCTGCATCAACATCATTTATTAGGCCGTCTCCATTAACATCTCCAATTTTTCTTCCTGCTTGGCAAGTAACTGTTGATGATATACATTTTCCATTACTAATACAAATTTGATTAGAAGCACATCTTGAATTATCTTCAACATATGTTGTACCTTGTGTATTACAAATTAAACATTGAGTTCCTGATTTTAATGAACTAGGATTACAAGCAGCTGCTAATTGTATAACAACAGGACCGATTTTTTGGCTTTCACCAGTTTGGTATACCGCTGCAACTTGATAAGAATAAACTTTATCTTGATTTCGTATTACGTCATCATCTATATAAGTGCACTTCAAAGATGTACAGTATGTTAAGAGTACTGGAATTTCTTTTGTTTGTCCTTCTAATGTTCTATAAATTTTATAACTTGTTGGAGCAAGAGGTAAACCAACAATTTCTCCTCTAAACAATCTTTTAATGAAATCTAAAATATTATTAAACACATCTGAAATTGCGTTTCCTGTAATTTGGTTATCTAAAACTGCTCCTCCTGTTCCTCCACCACCTCCTCCGGTTGTTGATGTTGATGGAATATCCCATGTTAATTGTATTTGATTATTTACTAACTCAACCTTTAAATTTGTTGGTGGATTTAATATTTCTGTGGTTGAGGTTATTATGTTAATTTGTTTTTCTGTAAAAGCATTAGTTTTCGTATCTATCGCCTTAATTGTACAAACTCCTAAACCAACACCATAAACATCGTATCTATCTAAAAACGGTAGCTCGTTGGGTTCAGTTTCGCATATATTAATATCGTTAGTTTCCCACTTATAAGCAACTCTACTGGTTCCACCCGTCGCTGTATACGTTTTTGATTTTCCTTTCTCAATTTCATTAGGACCTGAAATTGTTATTGTTGTTGCTTCAGATCCTCCACCCCCACCACCAGCTTGACTACATACACCTTGCTCTGGTAAACTACCAACCACTATTTGAAGTATTTGTTCAGCATCAGAAGAGGTTATTGAATTATCTTTATTAATATCTATACAACATATATCAGCTGGTCCTTGAACTAGTCCAACAGAGATTTGTTGAGCTAATGTAACATCATAACTGGTAATTTGACCATCTCCATCAATATCTCCTATTTTTTGATTTGCTGAACAAGATATTGTTGTTACCCCTGATGTTTGTGATACTGTAAAGCTTTTAGTTTCTGTTAATGGGTCTCTTCCAATGTTTTTATTCGGTGAATTATCTATTGCTTCAGCGTAATAAGTTAGTAAACCTGCTGTATTAAAAGTTAATTGAGATGTTGTACATGGTGAGGTTGAACATTGTCCAACTAAAATACCCTTAACATAAATATTTATTTTTGAAATACCGCTTGGGTCAGAACCAGTAGCGGTAATCGTAAATGATCCGCCAACTACTGAATTTTGGGTGGATAAAATTACTGAAACTGTTGGGGCTTCTTCATCTTGTTGTGGGGTTTGCTGAGTCTCTAATTTACAACCTGCCCATTCGCATATAGAAAGTCCGCCCATAAATAAATCAGTTGGTTGATTACTACAAATAATGCTAGGATTATCGATGCATGCATCAAAACCAGAAATTCTTTCTGCTTTACACCCAACAACAGCATTACATATATCAACATTACCTGAACCTGAAAAAGTACTACATGTTTTTATTGGTGTTCCCGTACATTTATATTCTGATTGGCAAGTTGAACTGCAACCATCTCCACTTACAGTATTACCATCATCACATTGTTCACCACTTTCAATATCACCATCGCCACACACAGATCCACCTTTCAAGCTACACCCCTGAATCTGATTACAATAGTTAATACTTTGTTCTTCACAATCTAGTATTGTTCCAGTACATACAGAAAAACTGCCAAGACCAGGTACGGGGGATGCTGAACATCCGACAATATTATTACATGTAGTAGTTTGACCTGTAAAAGAGTCACAACTAACAGTTGGTGTTCCGCTACAAGTAAAACCAGCTACAGGCCTAGTAAAGAAACTTTTTACTTTATCAAAAAATTCTTGAAAAGCGTCAACTAAACTTACTCTTGTAGTAATTAAATTCTCCTCAATTTTACAAGAACTCCAACATTGCTCATTTGTATTACAAGTATCATCTAAACTAAAATAATAATCTCCTTGTCCTGTACCTTGTGCACAGCAAGAATAACCTTCGCCATAGCAAGTATTTTTAACAGCTAACCCAGTATAACCAAAATTAAAATAATTAAAAAATATTAAAGCTATTAAAATTACAATAAAAATAAACAAATGCTCTTTTTTTATTTTACTATAAAGGTTCAATATAATCCCTCTTTAGATTATTACTTTGTAATTACTTTGTATTATGATTTAGCTATATAAAAGTTTCTGTAACAGAAATAGGTCTAGTTTTACATTTTTTAGCATAGCTTTTAATAAATTTCTTTTAGGGAACTCACGATTAAAATTAGAAAAAGTTTCTTCATTACCAATTTTAATTAATTTATTATAATCTTGATTGGAAAATTTATTCAATAATTTTCTTATTTTTAAATTAATCCATAAATCTAATCCCATTCTCTTACGCCATAATCTTTCATAATCTAAATTTTGTAATAAAGCTTTGTTTAATTCCTCAGCTGCTAACATTCCTTTAATTATACCACCACCTGAAATTGCTTTAACTTGCAATGCGGCATCCCCAATTAAATACACATTATTGTTACTTCTTTTTGGACTAGGATCGTAAATTGGAATTAATCCTGATTGATAATCAATAATTTCAGGATTTCCTAAATTTGCTAGAAATTTTTTAAAATATTGCTCAGAATCCTTTTCAGCACCTATTCCTATTCGAGCAATTTCTTCATTTTCTGGAACAACCCAACCAAAAAAATCGGGGCTTATCTCTGTATTAAAATAAACTTTAAATAATTCTTTATCACTTTTAATTTTTGCACGACATTGTCTAGCAACCCAAAATCTTCTGCTACCATATAAATTAGCTGCTTTAGCAACTTGCGAATTTGGACCATCTGCACCAACTAATGCTTCTACTTCATGATATGTTACTTCACCTTTATCCCTCAGGGCAACCTTATTATTTTCGTAACCATTAAATCTTGTAGATAATTTAAGTTTTGCTCCTTTATTAATTGCAAAATCTGCTAAATATTTATCTAACTCTTTTCTATCAAGAATTAAATCATCTTCTTTTAAATTAAATGTTACATTGTTATTATTTGGTGCGATTAACTCAACTTTTTTAATTCTATTAACAATAATTTCGTTAGGAATTTTAATATTCAATGCTTTACTTGAACTAGATAATATACCAGTACATTGTATAGGATTGCCAACCTCTGGATGCTCCTCTATTAACGTAACCTCTTTTCCTGCTTCTGCTAGCATACTGGCTAAATAACTTCCTGCAGGTCCTGCTCCCACTATTATAATCATATATTTTATAAATAAGATTAAATTTAAAAACCATATGGATATAATTTTAGTGATAATTGCTTTATCTTGGCTTGTTTATGCTTCTATACAAGATTTAAAAACTCGTGAAGTACCAGATTGGCTAAGTTATAGCTTAATTATTATAGCCCTTGTCGCTGCAATACTAAAATCCATTTTATTAAAAAATCCTTTTATATTAGTTAGCTTATTTAGCTTTTTTTTATTTCTTGCATTAGGAAGTTTACTTTATTACACAAAACAATTTGGTGGTGGGGATGTTAAGCTATTGGCTGGATTAGGTGCTTTAATCCCTGTTTATCCTGAATTATTATTAAAATATTTTAATCCTAATTTAGATTTACCATTTTTCTTAATTTTAATTATTAATATAATATTATTTGGAGCTTTATACAGTTTGGTTTATGGAATTTATTTAATTATTAAAAATAAAAACAAAATTAAATTAAAAAATTATAAAATAAATAAGATATATTTTATAATAAGTTTAGCTTTAGTAATACTACAATTTTTATTTAATGATATTTTAATAAAATTATTTATTATATTTTTAGCTTTAATTAGTTTAATTACACCTTATTTATTATTATTTGTAAAAATCATTGAAAAAAATATTTTAATTAAAAAGATTCCTTTAGCAAAATTAACAGAGGGTGATTGGATTGTTAATAATATTTATCATAAAGGAAAATTAATCTATAATAAAAATTCTCCTGGAATTACTAATGCACAAATTTTATTATTTAAAAAATTAAAATTTAAATATGTTACAATAAAAGAGGGCTTACCATTTATACCAAGTTTTTTATTAGCCTTAATTGCCAGCTTAATATTCGGAAATATATTTGTTTTAGGGTAATCTTTCTATTTCCTTGTAAATTATTTTCTTTTTTGGCTTAGTTTCTTCTTGTTCTTCTTTAATTTCAATCTTAATTTCATTAGCTAAATTTCTTAACTCATTTTCATTAGCTTTATTCAATTGCCAACTAAAATCAAGATTATCATTACTGTAACGAGGAATTATATTAATAATTATATGATTTATTTTTTGTCCTGCTAATTCACCGTTATTGATTAAAATGGTACTATCTGCATTTAAAACTTCTTTAATTCTTTTACTAAATAAATTAGCTAAAGTAAATATCTTTGCGTCAAGTTCATAACTATATTTAATATGAGCTTTTGGTATTACAAGTAAATGGCCTTTACTTGCAGGGTTAATATCAAGAACAACAACAGAATTATCATCTTCATAAATCTTATAAGAAGGGATTTTGTTTAGCACAATTCCACAAAATAAACATTGTTGAGTTTGGTGTTGTTTTAAAAATTCTATTTGCTCTTTGTTTAATGTTTTTAAAAACTCTGGTAATTTCTTTGCTTGCTCTTCTCTTGATAGTTTAATTATTTCATTTAATTCGTTAATCTGCTCATCTGTTAAAGGATTTTCCATTAACCTATTGCTCTCCTCATATCTGTAACTTGGACCGAATTTACTCCAGATAATTTTGAAATTTTATTTTCAAGTTCTTCTATACTTCCTAATTCTTCATCCATAACAAATATTAGTTTTAAGGCTTTTAAACCAAATGCAACTAGTTCAATTTCCATTTTAATCTCTTTATTTTTTGTAAATTTAATTATTTCCTTTTTAACTTTATCTTGTAATTGTTTTAAATCAACATCTAGAGATTCGGGCATTACTTTTAAAGTTATAACAACATTTGTCATTTTAATTTGGTCCTGAAAATTTGCATAATGAACAAACATATCTAGAAGCTATCTCGCGACAATGTCTGCATCTTATAATTTGATATTTACCGCAATTAGGGCATTTAAAACTAACTGCTCCGCCTTCATGAATTTCGCGTTTACATGATATACAAACTAATTTTCTGTCCATAATATGCTAGCTTAGATAAATATTTATAAAGGTTTTGAAATAAATTATATTATGTTTAGTATTATAATCCCTGCGTATAATGAAGCAAAATATATAGAGAAAACACTAGGTAATTTACCGAAAGATGTTGACGTAATTGTAGTATGTAATGGTTGTACTGATAACACATTTAAATTAGCTAAAAAATATACAAAAAAAGTTTATAGTATTAAGCAAAAAAATGTTTCTTTAGCAAGAAATTATGGCGCGAGACATGCTAGTAATAAAAATTTAATTTTCTTAGATGCTGATACAATATTAAAAAAAGAAACTTTTAATAATATTTCAAAAATATTCCATAATGATATAATAGGAACATGCAAAGTCAAGCCAAATCATACTAATATTATTACATTATTATTTACAAAAATTAAAAATTTTTTACCAATGTTTAAATTTCATAATTCATCTGGTATAATTTTTTGTGGTAAAGATGTTTTTAATAAAACTCATGGCTTTAATGTAAAATTAACAAAAAGTGAAAATGGTGATTTTGTTAATCGTGCTAAAAAACATGGTGAATTCGCTTTTACCAAAGGTTATGTAACAACCTCCATGAGAAGATTTGAAAAATATGGTTACTTAAAAACAATTTTATTCTGGATTTTATATAGATTAAATTTAAGTGATAAACCTTATCCAGCTATAAGGTAGCTTTGTTTAATGCTAAACCATCTAATCCAAGCTTGATTAATTTAAGTAAATATTTTTTATTAGGATTTTCTCTAACTCCAACATATGAAAATATTTTAAAATTATTTTTATGACATTTTTTTATAAATTTTTTTGTAATAAATCTATGATAAATACCAATAAAATCTGCTTTACAAAATTTAGCTCTTTTAATAGCCAATAAAGTTCTCACGCTTAAAAATCCTGTTTTAATTTTTGGATTTAATTTCTTAATTTTTCTTAAATAATTATTATGGAAAGAAATAATAATTACTTGATCCTGAATTTTATTTTTACTTATTATGTTTAATATATTATTAACAATATTTTCTTTTAATTCAATAACCATTATTGCTTTATTTTTTAATAAATTTATGTAATCTTGTAATGTTGGTATTTTTTGCTTATTACCAGCGTCTAATTTCTTTAAGTCTTTTAATGTAAAATCTTTTACTTTACCATGTCCATTAGTTGTTCTATCTAAAGTTTCGTCATGAATTATAATAACTTTTTTATCTTTAGTTAATCTTACATCACATTCTATATGCTTACATCTTAATTGCAAAGCTTTTTTAAAACTCGATATAGTATTTTCAGGTTTGTAATAACAAGCACCCCTATGACCAATAATAAAAACCATATAAATAAGAAATATTTATAATATAAAAATTTACTTAATATTAAGGGCGAGTAGTATAACCCGGATAGTACACAGCCCCGCGAATTAAAGCAGAAAGGCTGTAATCGGGGTTCAAATCCCCGCTTGCCCGCTTATTATAATTAATTTTACTTTTTCTTCTTCATCCTCTTGAAAAATTCTATTTGCCGAAGTCTTTTCTTTGCAGCTTTCAATAAGGTATATGTTCCGAATTTTCTTCCCGTGTTTTCTGATAGAACAACATATTTCCCTTTAATTTTCTTGATCATTTTAAAAAATAAAAATTATTTCTCATCAACATCCCTTATTCCAGCTTCTATAACTTTAAACACGCATTCAGAATCCGCAATGTGTGGAGCATCTATCACTCTAGCCACTCTAGTTCCTTTTTTACCTTTCCTTAAATACAATCTAACGCTAGAGGCGTGCGCAAGTATATGACCCCCGATAGGTGTTGTAGGATCACCAAAGAAAATAGCAGGATTAGCCATTACTTGATTTGTAACATATACTGCTAGATTATAAGTTTCTGCTAGTTTAAGTAAGTCGTGCATATGTTTGTTTAGTTTTTGCTGTCTGTCCGAAAGAGTTGCCCTTCCAATATATTCGCTTCTAAAATGGCCCATTAAAGAATCAACAACAACTAATTTTATTGGTAAATTTTCATTTTTAATTAAATCCTCTATCTTACTTACAATTAACATTTGATGATCACTATTAAATGCGCGTATAAATCTAATATTACTAAGAACTTTTTTTGGATCTAGGTTGAGAGCTTCTGCCATTTGTATTATTCTTTCAGGACGAGCAGTACCTTCTGTATCAATATAAACAGCTATAGCTTCTGCACCACCTTGTTCTTTTGGTAATTGAACATTTACAGCTAATTGGTGTCCTAATTGTGTCTTACTCACACCAAACTCACCATAAGCCTCTGTAATCCCATTAGTTTCTACACCACCACCGAGTAAAACGTCAAAAGCTTTACTTCCAGTAGTTATTCTAGATATATTTTGACGTTTAGCAAGTAATTCTTCTCCTGTTTCAAAACCAATATCTAATTTATTTCTTGCAGTATTAATTATTTTTCTAGCGGTAGCTTCTGTTACACCTGCTACCTCAACCATATCAGCGGGACTTGCTACAGCAATACTCATTAAAGTTGTATAACCTGCTTCTTCTAATTTTTCTGCAGTTGCTGCTCCTACCCCGGGTAAATCTATGATCTTAAATTCTTGTTTTTCTTTAGCCATTCTACTCACCTTCTTCCTCTAATTGTTCTTGGTTTAGTAATAATTCTTCTTGTGCTTTTTGTAGAACAAGAATAGCTTTTTGTATATCGTTACGTCTCAGATTTATCTGGTCCGAACGCCACAGATCTTCTTCTTTTTTCTTATAACTTCTGCTTAAAGAAATTGTTTTAAATTCAACCATTCCTCCATTAAATTCTCTTTCATTGCTCCATATAGCAGCTTCTATATTTCCAGATCTAAATTTCTTAATTGGGCGATTTGCCATTTTAATACCTCCTTTGCTTTCGCGTTTTTTTCAAATTAAAATTAGCTTTCCTTTCGGATTTTATTTAAGCTTAGTATTAATAAAGCAAAAGTATTTATAAAGCTTCTGTGCATAGTTGTCCTTTACGACCAATATACTAAAAAATATATATTATTTTAGATAATTTAATTATAATTAATGTGAACAAAGCTAATAAAAATAATTTCTCAAGCAAGCTATTCGTCTTAATAAATCCGGAAATTTTAAATTTAAATGGATAAAACAATCTTATTCCTTGCTTTGTTAAACTATCTAAAAATAAATGACTTAAATATCCTAAAAAGAATGGAATGTAATAAATATTAAAAAATAACTTAACTAAAAAAGCTAGAAAAATTGCGAAAAATAAACTATGTATTAATTTTCTATGCCCAAAAAATAAATTTGCTATCCAAGATATTATAAAAAATCTTCTTCCAATAAAACTCTTGCTATGATCAATATCAGGTAAAGTTCCAGCTAAAACTAAAATTACTATAAATAAATAAGGGCTTAAGTCAAAATATTTATACAAAATTAATGCAAGTAAAAAAGAAAACATTAAATGAGTTTTAAACATCAATTTCTTTTACCAATTCTTCAGTTACTTCATTAACATTTAACTCTTCTATATTATTTACAACAAATTCTTTCCTATCAAACATCTCATTTTTAGTAACTTTTCCAGAAAATTTATATTGATTACCAAGTAACTCATTTCTTACATTATCAAACAAAGCAATATTATTTTTAATTTCATTAATATTTGTAATTAACTTACTTACATGATCTCTAAATGCTACCAATCTTATATTATCTGTACCATCATCTAAATAAAAATTAAATACTGGTAATTGAGTAATTACAGAATTTGGATGCATACTACAAGCTTGTCTACCATTTTCATTAATTACTTTTTTCCCACATTCAGAACAAGCATCATAAAATCTTGGTTCAAAAACCTGAACTATTGTACCGGTAATGGCTGCAAATTCATTTTCTTTTAAATCTTTAATGCTTTTCTTAATTAAATTCCTTTGATAATTTAAATTAACTTGTAAAATTTTTTCTTCTGGGTTTAAATCTATGCTTGATCTATTACCAACATGTAATTCACGAAAACCATTATTTTCACGTACATAAGCATTCTTAATTTTAATAGTTTGATCTTGGGCTAAATTACCAGATTCTATTTCTTTAATATGATTAGTATCCCAAAAAACAGTTCTAATTGCTCCAGTTTCATCCCCCATTAATAAACTAGCTACCTTACCCTTTCTAGCTTCATTACTAAACTCATGAACACTATAAATCTCTATTACCTTACCAAGTATGTTTAAAGCAGCCATTCCAGGCATTAATTGGTTTATCTTTAGAGTTTTTTTACCAAAATCCTCAAATATTTTAACATTAAGTTCATTAGCTACTATGTATGCAGCTCCTTCTTTACTAATTAAATCAGCTAAATCATGAAGTTTTTTCTTAACCCTTAGCTCAATCTCACTTCCACTAAGTCCTTTTTCTATTTGGATTTTTTCTATAATTTGTTCGTATGTTAAGCCAATCATTTTAAAATACTTGTATTGTTACCCCAGTATCTTTTTGGTCTATCTCGAATTTAAAATCTATTTTTTTAAATTCAAGTTTATCTGTTAAAATTAATATGTTTTTATTATTTTCTATGGTATAGAATATAATATCCCCACTAACAGAGGTTTTTTCATTAGTGCAGGTAGTTAAATCTTTCTGCGCATTAATACACTTTATTATTTCATTTTTTAAATCATTTAATTTAGTAAAATCTAAAGCAATTTCTTGTTTAAATTCTGGTTGTAGATTATAATCTATGTTAAAGTTTTTGAATTTCTTACTATAATCAAGATTAAATTTTAAAATTAAATTATTGTCTTGTATTTTAATTTCTTTTATATCATAACCAGAATTCTCAAATTTATTTTTAAATAACTCAATAAAATTATTTTCAAAATCAGGTTCGCAATTAGAATTAAATTTCCATCTCGCATTACATTCTTGCTTTAATCCACCATTTTTACTAAACTCATTAATTGTTTCATGTGTTTTATATTTAACTAAATTTTCTAAATAAAATAAATCTTGCTCAGCTTTTTGATACGTTTTTAATAATTCTGCTTGTGACTGCCCAATAAATGTTGTTTTATCTTCACCAGCTTTGATAACTAAAGCGAAAAGTGCGTAACTCAATATAATTAAAGTTATAATTGCAAATGTTGGCATAAATATATCGCCTTTTTTATTCATCTTAAGCACCCTGTTATCAAACTTATTTTTATTTTATCTTGATTAAAGCTAGGAATTGAAATTTGCGCATTAGTATATCTTAGTGGTTCTACGCCGAATAACTGTAATATATTATATCTAACTCCGCCTCTTAATTGTTCTAAGCTAAAGTCTGAATCAACATCAAAAAATTCTTCATCTTTTATCTTAGCATTTAAAATCCAAACAGGACATTTATTTTCTAGATAAATTTTATTAAAAATATTCTCGCTTAACCCCTCTAAATCTTGATAATCTTTATTATAATAAGAATAAATTATTAAATCTGATATAGTAAAATTATTTATGTTTGTTGGGGTTCTTAAATAATTTAATAAATTAATATTATCTGAAATAGAATTTAATGAAACAATTTTAGTTTCTACAGTTTTAGTAGCTACAGTACTAAAAATTAAAAAATAAAATGTTAGAATTAAAGCTAAAAAAATCAGACTAAATACAAATGTTAATGTTTCTGTGCCTTTTTTCATTTTAATTTTATTAAAGCTACATCTAATAATCCTGGTTCGATAATTGAATTATTGTTAATTAAAACGTAATACGTATAATTACTGCAACTAAATCTTTCTTCATCAAAACAAAAATTAAATTTATCTGCTAAAATGGGGTTAATATTTGCTGTTTTTATGTAGTCATCCGTTTTTAACACAAGTTGGGCCCCGATTTTATCATTAGGATTAAAACAATCTTGTAATCTTTTTTCATTAAATTTAGCTAAATCAATTATTCCAGGATAAACTCTATCTTGCTTATAAGCTAAACAATTCTCGCTATAAAGAAACCTCTGTCTTAAAATTGGTTGTTGGATTTTTTCAATATTAATATCTTTTTGAACAGCTAAGGAAATTATAATTACTATTAATGAAATAACAACAAAAAATGCTATTATTGTTGGTATCCAAATTATCCACGCTTCAGTTAACTCTTTGGCCTCAGCCATATAAACTCACCAAAATATTTTTATTTTTATCAAAAACTAAAGTTGAATTTGTTAATGGTAAAAGATTTGCATTTATGTTAATATTATTATCTCTAGTGTAAAAATATTTTTTAAGAGCAACTTCTGTTGGTTTATTAACTGCAATAGATTCTCTATCTATTTTTAGCTGATAACTTACAGAATTAACATAACTAAAAATTATAGGATTTGGGCTAGCATGTAAAGCATCAACAATTAAACCTAAATCTCTTACTAAAAAATCTTGATTTACTTTTTGGTTTTCCCTCAATTGATTAATATATGTTATAAAAAGTACAAGAACTATAACATTCAAAACAACATAAAAAGTGTATAACCACTGTTTTGTTGTTAGACCCTTTTTATTCATAAAAACTTTAATAGAAAGCTAATTTATAAAGTTTTGTTAAGGTTGCGGGGTTATAATTATTTTTTCATTGTTTTTTGCTATTAATAATTCTTTTGGATTTTTACTAGTATGGTAATACATTAAATAATTGCATTCGTTACTTGTTACAACACTTTGTTCAAAAGTTTCGCATTTAATATCTTCACTTTCACAATCAACTATTAAATCTCCGCTAAACTCTTGTGCTAATGTTGCATCCACTTTACATAAACATAAACATCCTTTTCCTAAACAAACTGCTGGCTTATCTAAATCTTTAACAATTGGGTATTTACCACATTGACTTGTTAAAGAAATTTCCTCTATTATATTAATATCTTTACTAAAACCAACTAACATAAAATCTCTACTTGAAGAATAAGTTTCTAATCTTGCTACTCCTGCTGGAACCTCTTTAATTAGTTTTACTAGTTGTTCATATTGAAATTCTGGTGGACTAGATTCTTTAACACCTTCTGGAAAAAGAAAAACCTCAATAAAGTAAAATAAAACCCAGACAAGTCCTGCAGCAACAATTAATCCAATTATCACGCCAAGTACTATATTTATTGAGCCTTTTTTCATTTTAAAATTGTAATATTTGTTTCTGTGATTCCAATTAAATTTGTTAAACTATTAAATAAAGATGAAATTTGAGTTCTAAAAGCTATAATAATTACAACCAATACTAAAACAGCGAGAATTAATACGATTATTGTATTTAATGTTAATTCTGCGCCTTTTTTATCCATTTTAAAAAAGAAAAAATTAAACTTCTTGGCAAAATTCTTGTACGCCTGGGCAAGTTTCTCCTATAGCATTATCCCAGCAATGATACTTTATTACATTACCCTCGGCATCTGTATCTATTTTACCATCATTATTCGTATCAATTTTCCATGTATTTCTACAATATGATGAACTTGCTTTTTGAT
>CAYHTT010000012.1:0-14469 GCA_964359725.1 Candidatus Woesearchaeota archaeon
TTCTGCACCTTCTGATGTTGTCATAGTTAAATTTACTTCTGTTGTTAAAACTTTTCCAGTTGGACCCACTTTTGTAATCTTTAAAGGTTTTGTGCCAAATAAATGATAACCAATTGTTGAATCTCCCTCGATAGGTGGCATACTTTGAGGATTAATGTTATTAGCTAAATCTTTACATCTGAAGTAAAATACATTATCTTGATTTGGTTTTAATTTTAAAGTTGTTGCACAGGTAAATAATAAAGTAATTGGATCACGTCTTTGTGAGCAAGACATATTAAACGGCATTAAATCATAACTTTGATCTACTGTAGAATATTTACACCCACCATTAAATCCAGTTGTACTATTTGCAATTCCACTTTGGTCTTCTATGTAAATTGTTAAAGGTGTTTGATTTAAATTGTATGGCATAAATGCATTATTTTTAATGCTAAATGATTTTATTTCAGGAGGAGCTGTATCAGGTCCTTTACTTACTGGAATTTCGATAAAGTAGCTTTTTAAATTAACATTATCATTAGCATCTTTACATTTAACATAAAATGCATTAACTTTTCCAGCTTCTAGTTCAATTCTATCTTCACCTGGCAAGATTGGTGTAGTTGCTATTGGAACTTTTCTATTATGTTTAGTTTTTGTTAAGCTGTTGTCAAAGAAATCTATGTTACCCTCTTCATAATCAAATCTTGGATCACGAGAAATTTTACATTCTGCGTTATTGTCTTGTGTTTTAGGATCTTCGATGATTTGTATTCCAACTTCAATTGAGGTAAATGCTGTTATATTTTTTATAAACTTATAACCACCAATAAATCCAGTACTTTCTGGTTCTTTTCTAATATCTTGTTCTGTAAATGGTGGCAAGATTAATGGTGCAATTATAGGTGGTAAGGTATCTCCTTCATTTGCCCAGACACAAGTTTCATTTCCAGGGAAACCTTCATTTAATAATTTACATGACTTACCTAAACTTTGGCATAAATATTCATCGCATGTTGCAAATAAAGATTTATCATTACATTTATTACAATCTCGTCCTTTTTCTGGTGCAACCCATGGTTCACAACTTACTTTATAAGTAACCTCATTTTGTTCTGCTGGGAATAACAACTGTAATAATCCATATAAGGCAGCGAATATAATTATTGCTGCCAGGATAAATTGGCCTATTATCGGTACCCCCCCTATAAACGGAACTACTCCAACCAAAGTTCCTGCAAGTGAAGATAAAATTGGAATGGTGGTTACTCCAAAAGGTAACAAAGCTGTTATGATTAAATTAGTTAAAATTATACCTGAGGGAACAGTAGCGGCCCATGTATTAAAACTCTCCAAGAATTTCGTTTTAAAATCAGGGTCTTTTAATTTTTCAAAATGTAAAGAAGTTATTTGGTCTACTGTAGATAGTAGAGAATAAAAGTCTCCTGTTAATGGTTTATTTGCATTAAGAATTCGTGGAATCTCGCTCAAACCTTCTGCTTTATGAGCATTACCATCTGCATTATCGCTTATAGGACCAGTATGGAAAAATCCTTTTGTACTGAGCCTACCAACAACGCTGTACTTAGCTCCGAAATCACCTAAACTTTTACAATAATCATTCCACGAATCAGCAAAAGCTTTTGTAGAACAATCACAATTTGCTTCACAATCCCAATCTCCAGGGCCTGCTTCATTTACCCATATCTCTTTACATTCAAAAACAAACCCAATATCAGAATCTGTTAATTCTTCAAAATCTTCTTCTTTACCTAAAGTACCTGGTGGTACACTAGGAGCACATAAACCAGTTCCTTTATTAAAGTAACATTGTCCAAGTAACTGGTTTTCACAAGCATCTTTTCTGCAAATTGTTTTTAATATACAAGATTTATATTCATCTTTTGTATCATCATTTTCACTAAAAACATCACAAGGTCCAACTGGATGTTGTTGTCCATTTTGTGGATAGCCAAGTTTATAATATTCTTCTTTAGCTTCATCTAATGTAAACCCACAACTTTCATCTTCTGAGTTAGCAGCTAAACATAATTGCCAATTATTTGGAACACATTTTGCATATGTTAAAGAATTTTTATTATCATACAAATTACTAGGAACGTCATTTTGTACACAAATTTCTTTTCTTCTTGTTGAACATTCTTCTACAACTTCAATACCATTTTGACATTTTCTTAAATAATGTCTTGCACCAACTAAATCTTCACCATTTCCAGTAACACTTTCATAACTACACCATGATTCACCATTTTTTCTTGGTACATCATCCCAAGGGATTCTTGGATTATCAAAGGTAGTTTGACAATCTAAGCTTATACATTGATTTTGAATCTTGTTAATATCGTTTTCTTGTAAATTTTTACTAGATCTTAAATAATTTTTAATATCATTTGTAACTTGATCACATGTGGTACCAAGACCATATTCACAATTTCCACTTTCAGCTATTTCCTGTAAAGTTTGTGGATTTTCTTTAGCAATTTGATCAGGATCAACAACTAACCAATTTATATAAGCCCAACTTGAATCAAATCTACCATCATAAACATTCTCACGATTACTCGCCGAATCAGTCCAGTAAACTTTATTTTGATAGCATGTTGTACTATGCTTAGCTGTAACTTGACAACCTAAGCTTGGATTACTGCATAATGTGTTTAATTTAAAATCTCCGGCTAAATCATTACATTCTTTTCTTGTACCAAAACTACATTGATCGGATAAGACACAACAACCTTCTTCACCACTTCTACTTTGTTGCGAGCAAGTTAGTTGATCTTTTATATCTGGTTTAAATACATCATTAAACCTTATATCTGGAAATTCTTTAACTTTATCAGCACACTGAGCTTGACTTGTTATTGTGGCTCCACTCGGTAAATCACAACATCCAACTTGACATTGTGAAATTGTTGCGCTTGTACCAGTTCTCCATTGACCCCTTTCTTGTTCACACAATCTTTTCTCAACATTATCCTGACAAACACCACTTAAAATACAAACACCAGGAGCACAATAATCAGTTTGTGGACAAGCAATTGCAGAAGGATTCGAATTTACACTAAGATCACAATTTTCTTTTTCTGTAAAAACACAAGATAGACCATTAAATTCAGAATCAGTTTTAGTTTTTTCGCAACATACTTTAGTTGGAGCTTGAGCATCTACACTAGGCAAGAAATCTTGTTTAATCAAATCAAAATAAGTTATTTTATTTTCTTTATCACTTGGATTATTATAATTAACGGGCTGATTTAAAGCAGCTAATGATAAAGATGTATAAAAACTTAAACTAATTATTAAAAATATTTGGAATAATGCTTTTTGTTTTATTAATTTATATTTCATTTTTTATGGGAATGGAACAACATAATTTTGAATTGCAAATTGAAATTTATATGGATTATTGCGAACTTTTGTTATATAAACTTCAGTATCTTTGTAAGTATGTCTTTCAAGCTGAATTTCACCATTTTGCCTTATTAAATAACCTTCGTAGAATGCGACTCCCTGAGGACCATTAATTTCCATATCAACTACATCGCTAGCAACGGTAATTAATCTACCGAGGGGAACATCAAATGTTTTGCTAAATCTATCTTGTTTTAACGCAGTATCTCCTTTTGTTAAAGTAATTGGATAATCTACATTAACAATAGTAGCATAATCTCCAATTGAAGTAGAAACTTTTAAATTACCTGCTTGAATAGTAAATCCAGAATCTCTAATTTTTTGTAAATCTATACAATTATTTAATTCGCGAGTTAAATAAGAATTAATTTCTTGTTCAACGAAATTATGTAAAAATGGTTTTTTATTATAACAAGCAGCATACTCATTAGTATAACATGAATAACTTACTTTATCACAATCACCTGGTTTTCTGCAATTCCAATTTTGATAAAATCCAGGATCAATTTCACCACCTTGCTTTCCAACTAAATCTAAAGCTTTCTCACCATTAACTGAAATACAATCTTCAACAAATAATTTTAATGGTTCAACTTGAGAAATATCAAATTTAGTTTCTTCTTTAGTTTCAAATTTTAATCTTTCACCATATAAATAAAATACAAAAGCTAAAATAACTATTATTAATATACCAAGAATGACAAAAATAGTTACCTGTGACCTCTTATTTGACATAATGTTTTAAAATTAAGCTTTATATATAAAATTTTGCTTTTAATATTTTAATCATTACTTACCCTTGGTGCTAGAATAAAAGTTAATCCTAATTTATCTAAAACTTTATAATCAATTTTTAATGGATAATCTTTACTAAATTGAATTGTAACTTTATCTGCTAACTTACTTGCTTTTATCATTTTTTTTAAATATTCTAAAGAATATTTAGATTTATATTTGCTATCAGTTTGAATTAATGTTTCATTACTTTTAACTAAATCAACTTTTGATGTTGTTAATGTACCAATAGCTTCTATTGTAAATTTTTCGGCATCAGCAATAAAAGCAACTGAATCTGAAACAATATCAGAATCTTCAATAGCTTCATCAAATAAAATTGTACTGGTTTCTATTTTTAATGGAAATTTTAAATCTGGAATTTTTTGTGGTTTATCTTCTAAATTAATTAAAGATAAATTAAATACTCTTGTTGTATCTGATTTAAACTCTATCTTTAATCTATTATCAACTAATTCTAATGTTATTACATCTTCTGGCTTAGCTCTTCTTAGAATTTGCTTTAATGTATCTAAGTTAAGCGAAATTTCTACTGGCTTACTTACATTATACTCTGTAAAAGCGCTACTTAATAATTTAAAAATAACCATACTAACATTAGCGGGATCCATTGCTATTAATTCAATTTTGTCTTTATCAATTTTAAAAGTTGCTTCATTTACTAAATCAGAAATAACTAATATTGGTTCTTTAAGGTATTTATTATCGTTTAAAATTAACTTCATATATTTTCTAAATGACTAAAAGCTTTTATTACTTTTGGTTAAGAAGTAATTTAACTTTTTGGTAAAGTTGTTTATTTACATTAGTTAAATCTTGAATTAAATGAGCTTGTAATTGTGGTTCATTTGAATAAATTAAAGTTCCAAAAACACGAACAAAATTATTTAAATTTAAATTAGTTTCAATTATAACAGGTATACTTCCCGTATTATCATCTACAATAATGCTATTATTATTTTTATCAACAATAAATCCAGAAACAGCTACTTTAGTATCTTGCTTTGTTAAATCCTTAATAAATTTTTCTTGATAAGCTTGCATTTTAATATTGCCTCCATTGATGGCCACATTTTGCACATCTAAAGAATTGTGTTTCTGCTTCATCTGCTGCTCTTGTTTGAGCTAACCAATAATAAGCTTTATTATGACCACATTTAGGGCATTTAGCATCTGTTTTAGGTAATGTTTCCATTGTTTTGTCTATTATCTCAATTTTCTTTTCTTTCTCTGCTTTTTCTTTTATGTTTAATGAACGATGCTGCCTAGAAGTATATCCGCAATTGTTACATAAAATCTTTTTAGGATTATCTTTTTTAGGAATTAAAATCGATTTGCAGTGGGGACAAAATAACATTTTAACCTTTTAACCTCCTCTAAAAACATTTATTAAATCTGTAAATAATATCTTAACCCATCCTAGTAATGGTAGCCTAAAAAATGCTTTTCCTATTACTTCGTTCTTATTTATATTAGTTTCGCCTAGTTCATTAAAAGAATCTGGGTTATTATCCCCTTTCGTCTGGTAATTTCCATTATCATGTATTTTAACTACTCTATGGATTATTGGGTTAGCAGAATTGCCTTTAAAAACTATTATATCGCCTATTTTAACATTTTTAGCACTTTTTAAAAATATTATATCACCTTTATTAAAGCCGTTTTTCATTGGATAATTAATAAAGTCTTGTTTATTAATATTATAAGATTCGTACAATTTACTATTTTCTTGCCACCATGCATCAAAATCTGAATTATGCTCCATGCTTTTGCTTACTACTGCGACAACAGGATGTGTTGTTTGAAGTACTAATCCTAATCCTGGATAAATAATAAATTTTACTAATATAAATGCTAATATAACATTAACTATCCAAGATAATAATGAATCACTATGCCAGATAAAATTCCATATTTTTTTAAAAGACATTTCAGCTTTTAATAATGTAAGCTTTTAAAAATCTTTCTTTTAAAGTTGTCTTTTAATTTCCTCTAAACTCCAACCACGGCTTAATAAGTTTTTAATAATCTCATCTTTACTAACACGAAGAGAAATACATTGACCAATATAACGAGATAGATTACTTTGATTAATACCATCAATAACTTTTTTTATTTGAGTTAGGTTATAACCTTTAGTTTTTAAGTAATTGATTATGCTATCATGGGTGTAGTTTTTATTTAATAAGTTAAGAATTAATGCCCTAAGTTCTTTATAATTAGTTTGTTTTTCTTTTTGTTGTATAACTTGTTTTTCCTTCTTCTCTGGTAATGTAAGCTCTTCCTTAGGTTGTTCACCTTCTACAAATAATTTATTAATATCTTCTTCTGTTAATTCTGACGTTTCTTTATTTGATAACTCTAAAGAACTTAATTGAGAAGTTAACTCTGGTAGATTTTCTGGTTTAGGAACTTCTAGTTGCTTTTTCTTAATAAATTTTTTATAAAGTAAAAATATACCTGCTGCTATTACTAAAACACCAACTGCAATTATAATAGTTGTTGTTAATGAAATATTTTCTGTATCTCCAATTAAAGGTAGTGTAACTAATGTTGTTGTTCGAGGTTGCCCTATAACAAGAAAAACTATAAATAGGAATATTATTGAATAAAGAACAACTAAAGAAGTATTAAGTTCTTGTGCCATAAAATTAACTAGTTATTATTATTTAAATAAGTTTTGATTTAAAGAACTTTAAAGAGCTTTATTAAAAGAATCTTTTATTTCTTTTACTTTTTTCTTTAAATTTTCAACAGCTTCTTGTAATGCTTTTCTAGGATCTCCCCTAGTTGTTTCAACTAGCATTACAGGATTACTAATTAATGGATGTTTAATATTATAAGCGGAAATTTCAATATTTTCATTATTCCAGAGCTCGTCTCTTAATGCATTACACAAAGTATGATCCTCATTAATAACTTCAAATTCTATTCTGTTTTTTTCCTCTTTCAAAACTTTGATTTCCATAATTTCCAAGCTAATAATTTAGTTTTTAAATCTTTCTAGTTATGGTATTTTACTTTAGCTAAATCACCTATAGTTAATTTGGTATCTTTAAAATCTACTTTCTCATTTTCTTCTTGATACAATTTAACTAAACTAATATTAAGGACCTTTTCAAGTTTTCTTGCAATTAATAAAGTTGGTTGTAAATGCCCTGTTTCTAACTTATGTATTACTGAAACTTTTTCATTAATTTTTTGAGCTAATTCTTCTTGTTTTAATCCAAGTTTCTCGCGAGCTTGTTTTATCTTACTATGATAGTCTTCATCTATTACATTAATTATTTCTGGAGTTTTTTTAATTTGCTTAGCTTCTTGTTTTGGTTTAGTTTCTTTTTTAATTACTATAACCTTACCAAATTTTGCGCAGTTCTCACAAACATTCAATAAGCTACCTTCTACAATAGCTTGAGTTAAATTACCTTCTCTTCCGCATAAATCACAATTTGGCATATTTAAGTTAAGTTAAATAAAATTAAATATTTTTTCATTATTTATAAGCTTGGCATATAGTTAAATTTCCTTGATATCTTGGGCAAATTATTCTTAATAAATCTTCATCATCATGTAGTCCCTCGTATTTCTCATCATCTATTATTAATGCGGGTAATTTTGTAACATTATATCTGTCCTTAATTATATTTAATAAAGGCTCGTTAAAATCATGATCAAGAGAAAATACTAATAATTTATCTTTTAAATCAGATTTAACCTTGCCAAGTATAAGTCCTTGAGTTCTACATTCATCACAATTATTATTTGAATAAAAATATAATAAACCAACATTATCACTATCACAAATATCTTTAATATTTTTGATAAAAAGCCAGTATCTGAGTTCTGCTAATGTATATTCACGTTTTAATAGATTATAATCATCTATATTAGCTGTGCCATCTTCTATAAAATTTTCTAATTTATTACCCAATACACCTAAATCACTTATTTGCTTTTCCAATGCTTTTGTTGCACTTAAACAATCTTGATCTTTTTTCAGGGTATTTGTTAAATATAAATATTGTAATTGTATGCTATCATAATCTAAACGTTGTAATTTATTTTCCCTTTCTAAAAAAGAGGTTCTTTCTGTATTAATTAATAATCCTATTAGTATGCCAATAGTAAATACTGCTGCAGTTAATAAAAATGCGATTAAATAACGAGATTTTTTTATTTTTCTGGCTACCATTTTTGTATTTTATTTAATAATAATTCTATAAATACGCTCAACCAAACTAAAGAAGCTAATAACGAATAAGAAATTGCATATACTGGTACTGAAAAAATACCATGCTTAAAAATATTTTCTTTAGTATATTTATGAGCATAAAATATAACTAAAGCTCCAATTATAAAAGAAATTATGCCAAAAAATAAATTTGTATAATTTAAGTCAAGTAAATTAAAATTTTTTATAAATTCTTGTAGATGTGAAAGAAAATTAAAGTTAATAAAACTAAAATCATATATCCTTTTTATTATTGGATTGAGAACATAATTATAAGTAATAAAACCAAGGGCAGTTATAGCAAAAAATCCTGATATAGCTACTCTAGGCATTTGTATTATGCCAAAATCACCATATTTTTTATTACCAACTAAATTTTTGTATTTTAACGTATTTAATAGAGTGCCTTTATACCAACGATTTCTTTGCTTATAAAATCCTTTTAAATTATCCGGAGCAACTGTGTATACTTCTGTGTTCATTAATTGCAAAATCTTATAATTTTTAGACTGTAATCTTAATGATATTTCTAAATCCTCTGTTAAATTCTTTTCATCAAAACCACCTAATGATCTTAATAATTTAGTCCTATAAACGCTAAAAGGACCGGGTGCAACATGAACGCAATTTAAATGACTCATAATGCTTTTATAAAATAGATTTATTAAATACTCGACCCATTGTATTTTTTGTAATACATTTTTCGGCTGGGTAATCTTCATTAAAGGCAAGACAACACCAACTTTTTCATCTTGGAAATGAGGCAACATTTTCTTTAAAGCATCTTCTTTAATAAACGAATCAGCGTCTAAACAAGTAAAGAATTCACCTTTACAAACATTTAAACCTTTATTTAATGCAGTACCTTTACCAGAATTTTTTTGGTTTATTAAATTAATATTATAATTTTTATTTTCATTAATGAATCTTTTAACTAAATTAGCAGTATTATCTGTACTACCATCATTAACAACGATTATTTCTAGTTTATTTTTTGGATAATCTAATTTAATAACAGATTTTAATACCCCAATTATAGTATCTTGTTCATTGTAAGCAGGAATTAGTATGCTAACTAATGGAAATTTTTTTAATTTTTTAATTTTATTAGTTTTTTTACCTTCTATTAAAACTAAAAGCCAGAATATTATTATGTATAAGGAAATTAAATACAATATCCAAATTACAATTGTTGAAAAATTTATCATAATCTAACTCTCCAAAGCTCAACTTCATTATTGGTATAGAGCTTTTTAAAATTATCTTTAGCTGAATTTAATAAAAATAATAAGCCTTGATCTTCTTTTTCCCAAACTAAGCCAGCTTTCATGTTTTTAGTAATAAATATATATTTAATATTATATTTTTTTATTATTTCTTGAGCTACTTCAAAATTTCTTGTGTAAAATAAAGTTTGTGAATCTTGATAAACTTCATTTAATTTTGGGGCATAAAAGAAATTACTATCCATAACATTTTTCTTTTCAGCTATAGCATTAATAAAAACACCATTTGTATAATGCGAGAAAACAACTCCTTGCTCTAATGCTTTCAATTTCTCTAAACCATCTATAATCTCATTTGATGGTGGGGCATTTGCAAGATTATTTATTACAACATAAGATGAAAATATTAAACCGATAGATAAAAGCCATACCACTAATTTTTTAATTTTTAATGATTCCCAGTTTGATTTTAATAAATGCGTAAAACCAAGTGCAGCTAAATAAGATAATAATAAGTTTAGATAAATTACAGATTTTGAAAACAATAAAGATGATATTATTAATACAGTTAAAGCTAAATAAATTCCGATATGTTTGTACTTAGACTTCCATAAGTGGTTAAGACCAAAAACTAATAAAAATATTACAAATATGCTAACACCAAATAAACTTCCTAAATCAGAGAACAAAGCTTGGTAGATTAAAATATTCTCGCGGAATTTTACTACTTCTGGTAATCCATGCTTAACTAAATATGGTAAGTAAATCAAACTTAACGATATTATATTAAGTAGTAATATCCAGGAAAATTCTTTTGTCCTTCTTTCTTTAATGCAATATATTAAAAATAATATTAAAGCAATAAAAGAATGTCTATAACCAAAAAATGGAATAAAAAATGTTAATAATATACTAAGAATTTTTAAAAATTTGTTTTCTTGTAAAAATAATAAAGATACAAATAACAAAAATGGAACAGCTATACTAAAAGAATTATAATGGGAGAATGTATAAATAAATGGGGGTGAAATTATTAAAATTATTGCACTTAAATCCCTGATATTTTGACTAATATTTAATTTTTTTAATATAAAGTAAAATAATATTAATGAAATTATACCAAATAAGATTGGTAAAATTAAAATTGCTTTTTCATTTAAATTATTAAATAAAGATAATATGAAAGGTTGTGCTAATAAATAAGTAAACGGCCTTTCAATATAACTTAAATTGTCTATTTCTGTATTTTTGTCTCGTAATAAATTTGAAATTCTTTCAAGAAAATAAGGTTCTTCTGTAATGTAACCGGAAGAATCTCTAAGCAAAGTAGGCAATAACAAAATAATTACCGTAGCTATAATTAAAAGGATTACCCTAACATATGACTTTGTAAATATCATTTTTGATCTCCTCAAAACATTTTTCATCTAGATAAAGTAGCCTATCAACTTTGTAACGTTGTTTTACATAATCATTAAAGAAAATATAATTTATATTATATCTCCTAATAACTTCTAACGCTTCAATTTTTGAAAACGTTTGGTACGCTATGTTAATATCATTGGTTCTCTCATCTGTATTTCGAGCAAGTAAAAAATTATTATCCGCAATATTTTTTCTTTCCGCTATAGCAGTCAACATATTCCCTAATTCTAATGGTACTAAAATTACCGAATCTCTTTCTGTATTTTCTTTAATCCAGGTAAATGTTTCAATTTCTGCATTATAATTAGGCAAAGATATTGCAACAAAATACGATGGTATTGTAGTTAAAATTAAGATTAATAGAATAAAAATTATATTAAAATATGTTTTATATTTAGAAAATTTAGTTATAGCTAAATATTTACTAAATTTTGCTATAGTCAAAGATGAAGCCAGAATAAGAAATATGCTTAAGAATAATACCCCTGCAGATAAGTTAATTAATTTTAATGATATCAAAAAGAAAACTGCTAATAATGCTGAGCTTAATAATATTATAGAATCATTTTTTTGCTTTAATCCAAAGAATATCCCTAGACTACCAAGAATAATTGGTAATATTCCAGTTAGGTAAATTATCTCTAAAATATTTAAATCTTTAAAATATTCATTAAATAGAATGCTTGGAACATTTTGCCAAATAATGCTTAAGCCATGTTGTAAAAAAGCTTCTCTATAAATTAAAAAATTAATTAATAATATTAAGAAAAATGAAAAGAAAATGGCTTCTTTTTTAAATCTTGGGATATTAATAGATTCTGTATTCGCAAGTATAATATAAAATAATAATGATAGAATAAAAATAAAAGAGGTTGGATGAGTTAATGGCAAGACAAAGGATAATATTAAAAACAAATTAAAATATTTTTTATTATCCAAATTTATTAACGCTAAAAACGTTAATAAAATCAATGGTATTATAAAAGCATAAATAGAAATCTGATTTAAATTGGTTCTGATTTCTATCGGGATAAAGGAGGTTAATAAAGCTACAAATAAAGCAACGTTTTTATCATTTGTAATTTTTTTTGCAATTAAATAAACTATTATTACTAAAGCTATTACTAATAAAGTTGTAATTATTTTTATTAATATATTATTAAATGAAAATATTGCTAGTAAATAATGAAATAATTGTGGATAAATTATTTTATTTCCAGAGTAACTTAAATCATCTTTAATTAATGGTGTTAAATTTTCTTTAATATTATCGATTAAACGTAAATGAAAATATGATTCATCACTATTAAAATTTTCATTAGAAAAAGTGAAATAAAATCTAAAAATTAATGTTAATGCAATTATTAAAACTAAAATTGTACTTGTTTTAAGTTTCATTTTTTAACTCTATATTTCTGAATTTCTCTTTTAATTTATCCTCAACAATATCAAAGTAATCATAAAATTTAGATGTTGTTTTTAATAATTTAGTTCTCCCAGACTTTTCTGCTGTAATAAAATCTAGATCTTTTAATTTAGCTACATGTTCATAAGCTGTGTTACCACGCATTTTTATAATAATACTTTGTAATACTGGTTGTTTATAGGCGATTAATGCTAAAGTTTCCTGAACTGGTTTTTCTAATTCTGTAGAAGAAAATAATTTAGTTGTTAAATTCATATAATCTTTTTTTAAATTTAATTTATATTGATTACCTTGTTGAATTATTTCCAAAGAAGTTTCTTTATTATTATAATCATTAATTAAATTTTCAATAGATTCCTTAATTAAATCAAGTTGTGAAATTCCTGTTAACTCGGAAATTTCTTCTATTGTTAAAAATTTACCTGTAGTAAATAATACTGCTTCTACTTTATTTTTAATATCTTGCATAAAATTAAATTAGTAAGTTAACTTTTAAAGCTTATTATAATGCATATCTCAATATAGCACCAATACCAGAAAGTTGTTTAAATTGTTGTCCTTCTTTTGTGTCTATGGAAATTATCTCAATATGCGTACTTGTTTGATCTGCTAAATTCTCTAATTCTGTTAAATCTTGTTCATTTAAATCTTCTGATAAAAGTAATGTATCAACTGCACCATATTCTAATGCTTTTTTAGTTTTTTCTTTACCATATGTTATCTTTTTTGGCTCTTTTGAAAGTATTGTAAAAAACTTTTCAAGTAATTGTTTTTCTTTTGTTATTGTTTCTTCTGCAAGTAAATCACGACTTTTTTCAACTAACTCATGTAAACCGTATTCACCAGTATAACTTAAATCTTTTGTGCCTATTACTTTTTTCTTAACCTCATTATTTAAATAATTTCCATCTAAGAATATTTCTTTTGTTGGACCTGGGCCACCTATAATAATACCTTTAAGCTCTTTTCTATTATAAAATTCTTTATTTGCTATTTCACCTATTCTTTTATAAAATTCATGTGCTGCTCCTTCTCTTAATCGAGCGAATCTTTGTTGTGATTGACCACCTGCTTTTATCTTTCCAGGAACACCAGAAGTTAAACTTGCTATTTCTGTTATTAAAGTACCACGAAGTAAACCAATATTACCCTCGCGGTTATCTAAAACAATTAAACCATAAACATCTTTGGCTTCTAATTGCTCTCTTAAAATATCTAAAACAAATACTTGATCACATCTGTATAAACGAGTTTGTATTGGAAGTGGGGGCTCGATACTCCATACTTTTAAATCAACTTGATTATCTTTTTCAGAAGCATTACCTGCAAATACAGCTAATCCATGTTCTGGAGTTTTTTTGTATAATCTTAAATGTCTTATTGCTTTTTCTAAACTATCAATAACATGCAGCCTAGTAGTTTTATCTTTAATATTTTCAGCTGTCCCTTGCTCTTGTTGTAAATGTTGTATTATTTTAATTAGCTCGTAATCTGCTGGAATGTAAACAGAAACCAATTCAGTATGCCTTCCTCTAATACTTTCAAGTTCTTTTAGGAATTTCCTTAATTTTTGTCTTTTCTTTGTGTCCATCTTAAAATTTTATTTCAAATTTATTACCAAAATTTATAGTTGAATTAGTTACAGCTTTTAAATCTCCTAATACATTTTTTAATTCTTTCTCTTTCGTTTTTATTAAAGTTAAATTAACATGTTCTTTTAAAGATTTTTTATGTTTGGATTTAAATTGCCTTACTTCTCTAATTAAATTAATCATCAAATCACCAATTTTTTCTGCATCTTTATTGTATAATGATTTATTATATTGAGGCCAATTGCTTAAATGAATGCTTCTCTTTTTCTCTTTTTTAGCATGATATAATTGATAAATTTCTTCTATAATATGCGGCATTATTGGAGCAAATAATTTTAATATCGTTAATAAAACGTAATT
>CAYHTT010000013.1:0-10111 GCA_964359725.1 Candidatus Woesearchaeota archaeon
GGTGGTTCTTCGCTAGCACATTTATTATAAGTTTTTATGCATAATTCTTCTATAAGCCCCCCATCTTTAGAAAAATCCCATGGTTGGCCTTTAAATTCCCATAGTATTTTTTGACCTTTTATTTTATTGGTTCGTGCAACCGTACGTTTCCACCAACCTTTTGCTGCACTTGCAAAAGCTTCTGCAGATTTATGATATAATTTTAACTGACCTGGTTCTCCTTTGTATAATAGTTCTTTTCTTCTATGCAAAAATGTCCCTAGAGCTTGTATTGGTGTAGTAACTTTAAGCCTCGGTTTCGTTACATATCCAAAATGATACTTCATTGGACAAAGCGTTATTATTTCATATCTACTATGACCCCAAACTATAGGTTCCATGTTAAAATATAACATTAAAAAAACTTAAATAACTAATCATTTATTTATTAATATGAAAATTCTTGCATTTTCCGATACACATGGTGATATTAATTATTTAAGAGAGATTTATAAAAAAGTAAAAAAAGAGGATCCAGATATTATAATTTGTGCTGGTGATTTATTAAATTTCTGGACTTATTCTAGTGAAATCAAAAAAATACTTGAAAGTTTTAATAAAATAACATTATTAATACATGGAAATCATGAAAATATAAAATTAATAGATAGATTACGTTCAAAAAATATAATTA
Organism: Candidatus Woesearchaeota archaeon; assembly: GCA_964359725.1. Lineage (GTDB taxonomy): Archaea > Nanobdellota > Nanobdellia > SCGC-AAA011-G17 > GW2011-AR20 > CAYHTT01. The sequence continues at coordinate 674 of CAYHTT010000013.1, forward strand.
ACATTCATGAAAAAATATTTAATTTTAATAATTTTAATTTCTTTGGTTATGGTGGCGGGGGTTTTGAACAAGAAGACAAAGAACTTGAATTAAATATAAATAAGATTAAAGATAAATTAAAAAATTGGATATTAATGACACATGCGCCTCCATTTAATACTGAATTAGATTTAGTTTATGATTATCATGTTGGTTCTAAATCTATTCGTAAAATTATAGAGAAATTTAAACCAATATTAAATATATGTGGGCATTTGCATGAAAATTTTGAAATTACTGATTATATAAATAAAACTAAAATAATTAACCCAGGTCCTTTAGGGAAAATATTAGAATTAAAATAAGAGGAGAGAAGATTATCTCCTTCTCTTCCTACTTTTTTTTCTTTTTGCTGCCATTTTTCACCTCATTTTTTCCCACGAAGAATAATTATTTTTATTTTGGGAAAATTTTTTATAATATTTTAAATGAAAACTTATTTAAATAGTTTTCTATTTTAGAAAAATTTTTGGAAATTTGCGAAAATTATTTTTTCTACTTCATCTTTTGTAAGATTTTTTATTTTTGCTATCATTCTTATAGTTTCGACGATAAAACTCGGTTCATTCATCTTATCTTTATATGGGCTTAAATATGGCGCATCAGTTTCAGTAAGAATTTGATTCAAATTAAATTCTTTAACAATTTTTTGAAAGTGTTCTGCTCTAACAATGTTTGTTGGAATTGATATCATCCAGTTATTATCTTGGATTTTCTTAACTAATTTAAAATCCCCTGTAAAACTATGAAATAAAGCTTTCTTAAAACTATAATTTTCTAATAATTCCATACACTCTTTTTCTGCTTTTCTTGAATGTATAATTAATGGTTTTTTAATTTTATTAGCTAATTCAATAATTTGAGAAAAAATTTCTTTTTGTTTTTTTAAATCTTCATTACCATCTAATCCAACTTCACCAATTGCAATAATATTATTTCTATTTTTCTTAATATGTTCTAATGTAAACTGAATTTTATTAGCTTTTAATTTAATAGCGTCTAAAGGGTATAATCCTAAAGCAGCTTTAACAATTTTATATTTCTTAGCTAGATCTAACACTTGTAAATTATCTTCATAATTAATACCATTAGAAATTATATAAATTAAATTATTTTTTTCTGCTCTTTTAATTACATCATCTATTTTATCTTTAAAATAATTATCTGTTAAATGGGTATGTACATCAACTAACATAATTTAATTAATAAAATTTAATTTAAAAGTTTAACTAAATAAGCTAAATATTGAAGAAAATAATTTTATTAGATATGGTGATAAATTTATAATAATTAAAACTAACATAATTAATGTTATTGTCTTAAATAAATTATTTGCTTTTTTCTTTTCAAATAAAGAAAATGCTGCTATCTGAAACATTCTTCCGCCGTCAATAGGACCAAAGGGCAATAAATTAAATAAACCGATACCCAAACTAATTACCCATAACCAGAAAAAAAGCATATTAAACCATGTAAATATTTGTAATAATGAACTAGGATAATTTTCTTTTACACCAGGCAAATTAGTTATACTTACACCAAGATATGCTCTATTGTCTTTAAAATCCGGCTTAACTTCATAATCACCTTTATCCGTTACTAAAGTTAATGTATCTTGTTTAAAATCCTTTAAAATATTAAATAAATCTTGTTGATTTTTAATTACATTATTATTAATTTCTTTAATTATTGTATTTTCTGTTAATCCAGCTTTAAATGCGGGACCTTCTAGCTCAATCTTAACTATCATAACTCCATTTGGCTCAATAAAATTATTCTCAAATGGCAGAAATATAAAATTAAAAAATAATAATATTAGTAAGGCAAGTATAGCATTTGCAAATGGTCCTGCTGATATGATTGCTAATTGATGATTTTTCTTTCTTTTTTTCATTTGGTTTTCATCAGGCTCGACAAAAGCTGCTAATATTGGTCCAAAAAAGGCGAATCCAGAACTTTTAATATTAATTTTATATAATCTAGCCAGTACACCGTGAGAAAATTCATGAATTACTGCAACTATAAAAATTGCAATTATCCAATGCCAAAAACTTAATTTAGGTAATCCAGGTATTGTAATTCCTGGTAAGACAGGAGCTAATGCTGGAGCTGCTCCAGGTACAAAGATTAAATCATAAGCGCCCTTAAATAATATATAAATAATAAAAACCATCCCAATAAAACCAAAAATAATTCCTACATGCCCAAGAAAGTTTAAAGTTTTGGGGAATTTTTTTGCAAATTTATCCATTAATTTTAATCCAAGTTTAGTTCGATATAAAGCAAATATTTTAGCATGAACCTCAAATTTATTTTTATTTCTAAAATAAAATATTAATAAAATAGCGTAAAAAATAATTGCAAAAATTAAGTCAAAATTCATTTTTTCCTTACAGCCCTAAAATCTTTTCCTCCACACCTTCGACATACAACTTCTTTCTGTATTATTTTTGATGGTTTAGATCTTATTTTAGTCTTGCATTTCTTACAAACAAATACATTTTGAAATAATCTTACATTAGCTTCTGGGAATTTTACCATTTTATTTAACTTGTTTTATAAGTTTTTCATTTAGTACAGTCCAATAAACTACTTGACTACCTTCTTTAACTTGATCTTTTAATTCTTCTGGTATTTTTAAATCAAATGTTTCATAACTTTCCATGTCCATTACATTTGCAGTATCACCATGAATTGAAAGTACTTGAGCATCTTTCTTTTCTATTATTGGAACTTCTATTTTATCAGATGTTGGTGAAATTATAATTCTTTTTTTATCATCCATTAAACCTATGGCTTCTATTCTTGCTTTCGTGCTACCGTGTTTTCCTGGTTTTGATATTTGAATACTTTTAACAACACAAGCAACACCTTCAAGAATAACATAATTACCAACTTTTAAGCTACCAACAGTTGTAACTTTTTTATCCATAACTTAAAAATTTAGAAAAGTGTTTATAAATTTTTGCTTTTATTTTATTGGAGAAAAATAAATATTATAGATATCTTCATAAAATGGTGTAATATTATGTATCACAATTCCTCTATAATCATTTTTTAGAAATATATTTTTTAGATGTTCTGGATCATGATCGTGTATAAGAATAAACCATGATTTAGGTTCTAAAATTTCACAATTATAATCAACTCCATTATTATTATCGACTTTTAATTCTAATCTACCTTCATTATTTTTAACTATTTCAGTTGGAAAAAATCTTTTTCCTTTTCCAGGATTTAAAGCTAATATTTCTAAACTCATTTTTTTAATATTAATGTAAAAACTTATAAATCTTATTAATAAAAATATTTGTATGAAAACTAAAATTGGGGATTTTATTGAACTAGACTATGTAGCAAAAACTAAAAATGATAATAAAGTTTTTGATTTAACTAATGAAGAGAAAGCAAAAGAGTTTAATTTGTATGATGAAAAAAGAAGTTACCATGCTATAAAAATTTGTCTTGGTTATAATGATATTATTCCTGGATTAGATGAAGCTTTAATTGATAAAGAACCTGGAAAATATGTAATTGAAATTAAAGCAGAAAAAGCATTTGGAAATAAAGATCATAGCTTAATAAAATTAGTTCCAAATTCTGTATTTACAAAACAAAATATTAAACCGTTTCCAGGATTAATGGTGAATATTGATGGTTTTATTGGTGTAATTAGAAGTTCGAGTTCAGGAAGAGTTTTAGTTGATTTTAATCATCCTCTAGCTGGAAAAGATTTAGTTTATGAAGTTGAAATTAAAAGAATTATAAATGATATTAAAGAAAAATTAGAATCTTTTTTAGATTTAATTAGTAAAGATATTAAATTTAAATTAGAAAATGATAAAGTTATTATAAATGCGGATGAAAAAATTCAGAATTATATTAAAGAAGAAATTAAAAAAAGAATTCCGGAGATAAAAGAAATAGAATTTGAAAAACAACCACTGGAGAATAAATAAATTTAAATATTAGATAGTTTTCACAAAGCAAAGGAGCCAAGGTGATAAAATGAGATATGAAGGGGGTCAACAAAGTCCTGCTTTAAGAAGTATTAGTTTAAAGTTAGTTGCACAAAAAACAACCCCCATAGATGAAGAATTAGAACAACTTCTTGCTAATCAAAAAGCAAAAATTAAAGTTGTTGGTGCAGGTGGTGCTGGCAATAACACAATAAACAGAATGTCTGAAATTGGTATTACTGGTGCTGAGACTATTGCTTTAAATACAGATGCTCAAGATTTACTTTATACTAATGCTACTACTAAAATTCTTATTGGCAAAGAAACAACTGGCGGCTTGGGAGCTGGAAGCATACCTCAAGTTGGAGAAGAAGCTGCTAAGGAAAGTGAACAAGATATTAAACATGCTTTAACAGGAGCTGATATGGTATTTATTACAGGTGGTTTAGGAGGAGGAACAGGTACAGGAAGTATGCCTGTAATTGCAGATGTTGCTAAAAAACTTGGTTGTTTGACAGTTGGTATAGTTACCTTGCCTTTTAGCATGGAAGGTAATAGAAGATATGAAAATGCTATTATGGGATTAGAAAAATTAGAAAATGTTGTTGATACATTAATTGTAATTCCAAATGATAAGTTACTTGAACTAGCTCCAGATTTACCTTTACATACTGCTTTCAAAATAGCTGATGAAATATTAACAAATGCTGTAAAGGGAATAGCTGAATTAGTAACAAGAGCTGGATTAGTTAATTTAGACTTTGCTGACATAAAAGCTGTCATGGGGAAAGGTGGTGTAGCAATGATTGGGGTGGGGGAAAGTGATACTGAAAATAGAGCTGTTGAAGCTGTTGAAAAAGCATTAAATAATCCTTTATTAGATGTTGATATTACAGGAGCAAGTGGTGCACTAATTAATGTAGCAGGTGGTCCTGATATGACATTAGAAGAAGCTCGTAGAGTAGTAGAAACTGTTTCTGACAAATTAGATGAAGATGCTAGAATAATCTGGGGTGCTCAAATTTCCGAGGATTTAGAAAAAACAATAAGAGCTATGTTGATTATTACAGGTGTAACTAGCCCACAAATTCTAGGTCCTAAAAAAGGTGCTTCTAAGAGAAAGCGAGAAATTGAAAGTGAATTAGGAATAGAATTTATAGGTTAAGAGAGTAAAATGGATGCAAAAGAAAGAGCAAAATTAAATGAAATTTGGGATAAATTAGGAACCGTCCTTAAATATCAGAAACGGGTAGAAGATTTTATAAAGGAAGATAGAAAAACTGATGTTGAAGTGGTTTTAATGTTAAGTTATCAGGTATTAAATGCTGTAATGATCGATTTAAAAAGTCTATTAAAAAAATCTTAATTTTGTTTAATTTTAAATTTCCACAATATCGATTAGCAACCTTTATAAATATAATTTTAAGCTTTTTAAATATGTTTGAGCAAGAATTCCAAAAACCTAGTTTAAAGCAAAAAATAAAAAACTTCATAATAGAAAGTATTAGAGTATTTAAAATAACTAAAAAGCCTACAAAAGAAGAATTTATGATCACTGTAAAAGTAACTGCAATAGGTACTTTAGTTATAGGGTTTATAGGTTTTTTAATTCACATTATTTCACAATTAATAAAATGACAAAATTATTTGCTTTAAGAACTACAGCTAATAGAGAAGAACAAGTATTAGATTTTGTTAGCTCAAATGCTAAGAAAAAGGAGCTTAATGTTTATAGTTTAATACATCCTCATGGTATGAAAGGTTATATATTTATTGAAGCTGAAAGTTTTGAAGATGCTGAAAGAAGTTATAAAGGTGTTCCATATGCTCGTGGTTTATTACCCAGTCCAGTTAATTACCAAGAAATTGAGCATATGCTTGAGCAGGCTAAAACTCAAGTTAATATAAAGAAAAATGATATTGTTGAAATTATTTCTGGTCCATTTAAAAGAGAGAAAGCAAAAATTACTAGAATAGACAAACAAAAAGAAGAAGTTGTTGTTGAGTTATTAGAGGCTGCTGTTCCAATTCCAATTACAGTTAAACTTGATTCAGTAAAAGTTATTAGGAGAGAGGGAGAAGAAGTAAAGCAAGAAGATGACTAAAGAAAAAATTGAGTTAATGATTGAAGGTGGAAAAGCCACTCCAGGACCTCAATTAGCACAAAAAATAGGTCCTTTAGGTATGAATATTATAAATATAATTAATTTAATTAATGATAAAACAACTCATTTTCAAGGCATGAAGATTCCAGTAAAAGTAATAGTTGATACAAGATCTAAACAATTTGATTTAGAAATTGGCACTCCACCTGTTTCTGAGTTAATTAAAAAAGAACTTGGCTTAGAAAAAGGAAGTGCAATGCCTGATAAAGAAAAAATAGGTAATTTAGCAATAGAACAGGTTATTAAAATTGCGTTAATGAAAAAAGATAGCATGTTAGTAAATAGTTTAAAAGCAGCTGTTAAAAATGTTATTGGTAGTTGTAATTCCCTTGGTGTTTTAGTCGAAGGTAAAATTTCTCGCGATATAAATAAAGATATTGACTTAGGATTATATAATAAACAAATTAATTCTCAGGCTACTGAAATTTCTGAAGAAAAGAAAGCTGAACTTACAAAACAATTAGAAGATGTAAATAAAGAAATTAAGAAAGAACTTGAAAGAGAGAAAGCTCTTGCTGAAAAACTTGCAGAGAAGAAAGAAGTTAAAGAAGAAATTGTTGTTGCTAAAGAAGAGGCTGCTCCTGCTACTCCTGGAAAAGTTGAAGCTGGTAAAGAAACTAAAGAAGTTGCTACAAAACCTGCTGAAAAAGAAGCAAAGAAAGAAGCTAAGAAGTAATTCTTTCAATAGTTTTATAAATCAAATTTTTCTTATTTTTTATTAGGGGCTGTGGGCCAGCTTGGAATCTTTTAAAAGATGAGCAATTAAGCTACGAGGTTTGGGACCTCGTGACCCCAGTTCAAATCTGGGCAGCCCCACTTCACAGAAAGGTTTTTAAAATAATCATATACTAAATAAAATATGGCAACGAAAAAAGTCGGTTCTGCTGGTCGTTTTGGAGCTAGATACGGCAGAAGATTAAGACAAAAAGTTGCCGAAATAGAAAAGAAATTAAAACAATGGCATAAATGTCCTTATTGTAATAAAAAAAGAGTAAGAAGATTAGCTGCTGGTATTTGGTATTGTAAAAGTTGTAATTCAAAATTCACTGGTAAAGCATATGAGGTATAAAGTATAAAATGGTTGTGCATAAATGTTTTGATTGTGGCAAGGTTATTAAAGCTGAATATATAAAGAAAAAAGTACGTTGTCCATACTGTGGTTCTAAGATATTATTTAAACCAAGAGTTGTTTCTACTAAAGTAAAGGCAGAATAAAATGAATAAGGATCAAGAAAAGAAAATTCAAGAATTACAAATAATAGAACAAAATTTATCTAATTTATTATTGCAAAAGCAAAATTTTCAAGTTAGATTACTAGAAAATGAAAATGCTTTAAAAGAACTTGAGAGAACTAAAAAACAATCTTATAAAATTATTGGTAATATAATGGTAGCAATGGATAAAGAAGAATTAAAAAAAGAACTATCAAGCGAAAAAGATATATTTAACATAAGAATCAAAAATATTGAAAAACAAGAATCTAGACTAAAAGATAAAGCACAAGAATTACAAAGTGAAATTTTAAAAACTTTAAATAAATAAAAAAAGATGGTAAGCAAAGAAATTGAAAACATTTTATTAGCTTTGAATTTTATTAAAGAGGATGAAGGCGTTCCAAGAAATATTCGCTCTAAAATTAATGAAACAATTTGCTGTTTAAATGAAAATAAAGAATTTTCATTAAAAATTGATAAAATTTTACAAGATTTAGACGAAATATCTACTGATCCGAACTTGCCAATTTACACAAGAGTTGAAATATTAAACATGATTGGATTACTGGGAGGTTATCAATAAGCTGAATAGAAATATTTATATAGATGTTGTTATTATTCTAGAGTTAAGAGGTTAAAAATGGTGAGAGACATATTCTTAAAAGTGAAGGAAAAAATATTAAGAACTGTAGGAAGAGATTCTGATTTTGATGAAGATTTTGGTGAAGATTATGTCGAAATTGATACAAACCTTGATAAAGGTCCGAAAGCCAAAGTTATGGTAAGACCTTTCTTCATAGAGGATTTTGCAGATATTAAACCTGCGTTAGATGCTTTACGTGAAGGTACAACAATTGCTTTAATTAATATTCGTCCATTACGTGAAAAAGATATTATTGAATTAAAACGTGCGGTAAATAAGTTAAAAAAGACTTGTGATGCAATTGATGGTGATATTGCTGGATTTGGTGAAGATTGGATTGTTGTTACACCGAGTTTTGCTCAAATTTATAGAACAACACAAACAGAGACTATTGAAGAAACACCAGAACAATAATGGTTAATTCTTTATATTTTGGTATTATCGGGTTATTTCTGTTATTGGTTGCTTTTTTTCTTAATTTATTTAAAATAATTACCCAAGATACAAAAAGCTATGTTTTAATGAATGTTCTGGGCTCTGGATTAATGATTTATTATTCAATATTAATTAATAGTATCCCTTTCTTAATTTTAAATATCGTCTGGACTTCTTTTGCATTATACAAATTAATAAAAATTTCATTTTAAAAAAGATTTATAAATATTTTTCTTTTCATTTTATTATGCAATTATTAAAGAATCAACCCTGTCCCTTATGTCATAAAAATAAATTAACCTTAAGTGAGCAAGAATATGATGTTCCTTATTTCGGTAAATGTTATTTAATGTCTATGTCGTGTGAAAATTGTGAATATAAAATGTCTGGCATTGAAGCTAATGAGAAAAAAGATCCTGTAAGATATACATTTGAGATAAAAAATAAAAAAGATTTAAGTGTTAGGGTAATTAAAAGTGCTCAGGCTATAATTAAAATTCCTGCTTTAAAAATGTCTGTTGAACCAGGACCAGCTTCAGAAGGTTATATTTCAAATATTGAAGGTGTATTACAAAGATTTAAAAAAATAATTGAAGCTGAAAGGGATACAACAGATGACGAAGACATAAAAAAAGTAGCTAAAAATTTATTAAAAAAATTATGGAAAGTTGAACTTGGAGAAATGCCAGTTAAAATTATTATTGAAGATCCTTCTGGAAATTCTGCAATAATAGATAAAAGAGCTACTGTTGAAAAATTGAAAGTTAAATCGTTAGTATAGTATCGGATAAGCCAAAATTTAGCCGATACCGATACATTTAAACAATCCCTTGCTCAAATAATTTTTCAAAACTTAAATCACCAATAACAACTAATGCTTCTCTATAGTTTATCACTGGTTTATTAAATCTAGAATAATCTTCTATTGAAATTCTTGGACAAGCTGTTTCAATAAATGCTTGAATATCATATAAATTAACTA
>CAYHTT010000014.1:0-9786 GCA_964359725.1 Candidatus Woesearchaeota archaeon
TTAGTTTATGGAATGGTTTTGTTAATATTCTTCCAGGAATTATAGCAGCAATTATAGTATTAATAATTGGTTACTTTGTTGCGCTTGGTTTAGGACATTTAGTTAAAGTATTGCTTGAAAAATCTGGCTTAGATGGTTATTTAGAAAGATCTAAGTTTGCAAAAGCGGTTGGCCATTTTAAATTATCTAGGTTATTAGGAGAGGTAACTAAATGGTATATTTTCTTAATATTTTTACAAGCTGGTGTTGACTTACTAAACTTAGGCACGTTATCCTCAATACTTAGCGAATTTGTGTTATGGTTGCCTAATGTTATCGTAGCAGGACTTATAATAATATTTGGTGTAGCATTAGCACATTTTATAAGTATGAAGATAGAAGAGCATACAGAAACTAAAGGTGTAAAATTTCTAAGCAGATTAACTAAAGTTGTTATTGTATTTATTGTAGCAGTAATTGCATTAGAGCAAATTGGAGTTGATGTTTCTATTCTAGAAAATGCATTCTTGTTAATAATAGGTGCAATCGCAGTTGGAATTGCTATAGCTTTAGGTATAGGATTAGGAAAAGCAATGCAAACTGAAGGTAGAGAAATTGTAAATGAAGTAAAACATTTAATTAAACATTAATTTTTTTTCTTTTTTTATTTTTTAAAACAATAGTTTTATAAATATTGTATTTTCTCGTTACTTTATGGCAGAGAAAGAAGAATTTTTAGTTCCATTAGACGAGTATTTAAAAGTTGGATTACATATAGGTACTAAATATAGAACTAAATACATGGCCCCTTTTATTTATAAAACAAGACCAGATGGTTTAGTTGTACTTAATGTTCAAGAAATAGATAAAAGAATTAAGCTAGCTGCTAATTTTCTAGCTAATTATAACCCAGAAGATATATTAATTGTATGTAGAAGAGAAAATGGTTGGAAAGCTGTTAATTTATTTTCTAAACTTACAGGAATAAAAACTTTTGCTGGTAGATATCCCCCTGGAATATTAACTAATCCAAATTTAAAAACTTTTATTGAAACTAAATTATTATTTATAGTTGATCCGTGGGCTGATAAAAATGCTATTAAGGATGCTATTAAAATTGGTATTCCTGTTATAGCTTTATGCGATACAAATAATGAAAGTAATAATATTGATTTAGTTGTTCCTTGTAATAATAAAGGTAAAAAAAGTCTAGGTTTAGTTTTTTGGATACTTGCAAGAGAGTATTTAAAAGCAAAAAAGAAGAAATTCGATGCAAAAATAGAGGATTTTATGGATGAAAGCTGAATAGCAATATTTAAATATAACATTAATTTTTATTTAAAAGAGGTGTTACTATGAAGTTATTCGCTTTAATAATTCTAATTTTACTAAGTTTTTCAATAGCAGAATTAGCAAAAGCAGCCGACCTTGTTGTGAATGACGTTTCTATTAAAAACATATTATTACCTGGAGAACGTGCAGAATTTGAAATTGAAATAAAAAATTTCCAAAGTTTTAAAGATGATTTTAAATTATTTGTAACAGATTTTAATTGGAGAGAGGAAAAAAATATTGATACTTATTCAATTTCTCCTGGAAGTTCAAAAAAAGATACTGTAAAATTATTTCCTCGTGGTATTTTACCAGCAGGAAAGTATTCTATCAATTTAAGAATTTATTCATTAAATGATGCAGAAGTTTTTATAGACCATTCTGTTGTTGTTGAAATTCTTGCATATAATGATTTATTAAAAGCTGATTTAGAATTTAATCCTCAAGGTTTAGATCCAAGAAAAGAAAATTTAGTTAAATTAAACTTAAAAAATAAACACGAGATTAAATTAGATAGTTTAAATGTCCAGATTAAAAATAGTTTATTTACACAAGAATTTATTACTAGTTTAGCAGAAAAAGAATCTAAGTCGTTTGATTTTAGCATAACATTAACAGATGCTAAAGAAGGTAATTATGATACTTTAATTTATATAAAAATGGATGATAATATTTTAGTTAATAAAAATGTACCAATTAAAGTAAGCGCGTATTCTAATGTACGCGAGTTAAAAAAAGAAGAATCAGTATTTTTAATTAATACTTTAGAAATTACAAGAACAAATGATGGCAATACAATAAGCAAGGAAATATTTACTAGATTAGTCCCACCATTACAAAACACATTTACTAAAGCAACACCAAATCCAACAAAAATAGAAAAAGTTGATAATGATTACAAATATACATGGCAGTTTGATTTAAATCCTAAACAAAGTTACACTATTTTAATAAAAACAAATTATAGAACACCTTTAATTATATTTATAATTGTGGTGGCTGTATTAATTTTTGGTTATAATGTATTAAGAACAGAACTTAGCATAAAGAAAAAAGTGCTTTTGCTTAAATCGAAAGAAGGTAATATATCTCATTTAAAGGTATTATTAACAATTAAATGTGGCCATGCTAATGCTAGAAATTTGCATTTAGTAGATAATATTCCGGGTGTATTTGAAGCTCCTGGTGATTTTATAACATTAAAGCCTAGCTCAGTCAAAAAAGGTTTAGCTGGCTCTACTTTAATTTGGGAAATTCCCGAAATATTAAGGGGGGAGGAAAGAGTTATTAGTTATAAAGTTAAGTCACATGCGCCTTTAGTTGGTAGAGTAAGAATACCAAGAGCAATATGCAGATATAAAAATGTTGCTGGAAAAATTTCTATTGCAAAATCTAATTCAGTAAATTTGTTCTCATGAAAAAAGCTCAATTTTGGTATGCTGATTTTTTATTAGGATTGTTAATTTTATTTTTTATAACTTATATTTTTTCTCGTGTGATAATAGATTTAAATACAAGAGAAGATAAAATTCAAGAATTAGTTAATGATGCTACTTCAATAGCTAATTCTTTTACGAGTACAGGTTATCTTAGCTACAATGAATGGTTTAATAGGCAAGGCAGAATTGGATTTGTAGAAAATGGAAAAGTTATTAATGAAAAATTAGAAGATTTTGAACGAATGCTTAATAATAATGGTTATGAAATATCTCAATTCTTGCTCGGAACTAGTAATAATTATATAATATATTTTGAAGATAAAAATACTAATATTGTAGAAAATAAAGTTTATGGTAAATTTAATAATATAAATGAATTAAATGAATTAGAAGTTGAGAATTTAATTAGGATTACAAGATTTGTTTACTATGATAATAACGAAGATAATTTAGGAGAATTAGTTAGAATGAATATTTTAGTTTGGAGTTCACTATGAAAAAAGCTTTTCTTTTTTCAACAGATGGATTTTTTGCAATAATGTTATTTAGTTTAGTTACTGTGTTAATATATTTATTTTATATTTCCTTTACATCTTTGCAACAACAATATATTTTTGCAGATGATTTATTAACATTTCTTGATAGAACTAAGATTAACGAACTTGATGTAAATAAGGATGATCCTTTATCAAGTAAATATCCTGGGATATCAACATTAATAAAAGATGGAATAATAAAAGATACAAACATTAAGATTATAGAACAAATAATAATTTTTAAAAATAATAATAACCCAAATGATGATATATATATTGAAACTATTTTAAATGACTTAATTACCGAAGGAATAAAGGGGAATTATAAATTTGCCCTTGATATCGGTGATTTACCGACTTACGGGGAACAACCAACTAATATAGCTAATTTAGTTGCTAGAAGAAGAATAGCAATAAGTCAAGAACGTGCTTAATTTAGCTGCATGTTCCAGTTTGTTCATAATAGGTTAAATGTGCTGCAGTTAATCTAAAATTACTTGGCATTCCTGTAACTCTACATTCTCCATTCTTATTACTCCAAAATTCAAAATCAACATTAGAAAATTCACCATTACCATATATTCTAGAATCTAATATAGATTCAATCCCATTTGCATCGCTTGTTTTATCTCCTTGTAATCTTTTTAAAAAACTGGGTGCATCTGCATGATTTCTAAATAAAGAATTTACAATATGCATATTAAACTCACTTAAAGTCCATGTTGTAACATTTGTTTTAGTTATGGTTTTATTTAATTGATCTTCAAATAAATAAAATGGATCGCGATAATTTTCTATATCCAATAATATACTAATTTTTTTATTTTCAATATTCCAGCTAACATCATTCCTAGAATCATTTAAATTATAATTTATTACAAAGCTTATATTTAAATTCCACGGATCTTCTTGAGAAACTTTTATATTATTTTTATTTATTGCCGTATAAGAAAAAACAGCTCCATGATCTTGAGCTAAAGTTTTTAATTCATCTAAAGATTTACCAAGAGTATAATTTAAATTATTTTGAAACATTACTTTTAATTCTTCATTATTATAATATCCATTCATTAAAGCTTCTGGAAAAACCACATCCATATCTCCTTGAATATACTGATTATTACTTTCTATATTAGCTAGAAAAGCAAGAAATACTTGATTAGAGGATGATCTTAAAACTTCTTGCAATAATTCATTATTTAAGCTATTAACAAAACTACTTAATGCCCCAACTTTTAAATTAGTTTTTTGAATATCTCTTTGAGCTCTATTAGAAATATTTACTAAAAATGAAGCTATTAATAAAGTAATTAATATAACAGTAATAAAGGTAAATACAACTGCTTTTTTATTCATATTATAGCCAACTTCTTATCTTAACTATAATTGTGTTAAGTATTTCAGAAGTAAATATGCCTGCTCTTTCTGGAGAAGCAGATATTAAATTAGCTACAGTCGCTTCATCTGTATCTGTACATGTATTTATATTGCCATTTGTGCCAGTTAAAGTTATTCTGTGTCTTTCATTTTCGCATTTTGTAGTATCCCAAGTATAAGTGTATTTTAACTCTGTTTGTTGATTTCCTGCTATAGTTAATTTATTACAATCTTGGGAAGTACAAGCTCGAATAGAGCAACCTTGATCTGGAGGTGTCATCTTGCTAAACTCATTTAAATCAGTATTCCATTTATAAAAGTAAAGTTCTGCTTGCTTTACACCTTTTTCACTTTGAACATTTATTTGCACATCAACTTGGCCATTAATTTCATTACCAGGAATATTAACATCACATAATGGTCTTGTTGAACATGAATTAGATGTTGTGTATCTTCCCTGTGCTAATAAATTTCTTGTGGTAGTAGTATAATAAAAAGTTGCTCCACCTTGATTTGGTGCTGTATCTTTTTCTGTTGTTTCACATCTATTTGTTGTACAAAATTTTGTTTTCCAGGGTGTTCCTGTAGGCAAAGTTCCTTTATATATTCTTAATTCATCTCCTGCAGTTGTTTGTGCACTAGCTATTACAGTAACTTGACCACCAGGATCTGTCACAGGACTACATTCAATACTTAAACTAGTAACTATATCACAAACCCCACAGTCTGGGTCACACGGTCTACATTTACCACCGTAATTATTATTTACACACCCACTCCAATCTCCATAAATTTCAGGACAAAAACCATCTGCAACTGATTTGCAATCTAAATTATAACTTGCGCTGCATAAAGCTGCTCCCGTGCAATAATTTATTGGAATTGCTTTTACATTAAAACTTAATAATATAAATGTTAATACGAATGCAATTATTATAATTAATTTTTTCATTTTGCTAACTCATTACATAAATTTTTTAATTCTAAGTTAATTATATCTTCGCATTTTGAAATATCTTTTTCTGAAACAGCTAAACTAAAAATTACTTTATCTTTGCATAATACATTACTTTCAATATCCTCAATCTCTTTACATTTATTTAAATCTTTAGCTAAGACAGCTTGGTTTATTGTAATTGTGTCACATTCCTGCATGCAAATCTCATTTCCATTGCAAGATTCTATACAACTTAATTCTCTTGATGCTATTAAAACTTCAGCTTCTTTAGAACTAGGACCTTTAATCAAAGTTATTAAGATAAATGCGATAACTAAAACAGCTAATATAACTATAACATTTGTAGCTTTCATATTACCTCTTTTTTCCTTATCTTGAGTAAATTTTTTGATTATTTAAACATTTTGATTTAATAAGATTTATATATTTTTATGTTTTAATTTTTTAAATGAATTTATTACAGAAATTAGGTTTATATGGATTAACGATAGCTGGATTAAGTGGTTTATTATATAACAAAGCTAATTTAGAAACTATTGAAAACAATTCTAAACATAAGCTAGAAAATATAGTTAATAATAATCAGCAGATAGAATACTGGCCGATTAGATGTAGGGTTGTAGACAGAAACACTTTTCGCCCGATTGAAAATGCTCGTGTTTCTTTAAACAGCCCTTATGTAAGTACCGAGTGGGATACATATTACACAGATGAAAATGGCTTAGTAGAGACAGAAGTTCCAATAATACCAGAATATGGTGTTACAGAATCGGATATTAGGGGTGATCATATTATTGTGGAAGCTGGTGCCGATGGTTATAAATTATTTAAGTCATTCTTTTACCATGAAAGATTATTAAATTGGATCAAACCTGGTGAGGTTATTAATGATATAGAAATTGAAAATAATATTTATAGTTATGGTTCTGATGAAACATTAGGAATTAAAATCCGTTTGATTAAAGAATTAAAGGAATTACGTCATTATTAATTAAAACTATGGTTTTTTCTTTATCCTTCCTTTACCGCCAAATATATTAAAATCGAGTTTGAATTTAGCCCCTATTTTTGACATTTCTACAATATACTCTAAGCCCTCTTCACTAGGAATTATTTCTCCTTCAACTTGATAATAACTTTGATGTTTCACTAGAATTTTATGCTTAGCATATTTATATACTTGAAATTTACACGGTTCATCATATATTAAACAATTTTGTCCATTACCAAAATTTTTTCCCTTCCAAGAATTAGGATAATCTGGAAATGTAAATTCATTTAACCTTGATGGTGGAAAACCTCTTTGAACTAATAGTTCTCCTGGTGATAAAGCGTCACTTGTTATGTAAATACTAGAACCACTTACATGCAAACCATTATCCTCGTCTACAACATATATCACTAAAGTTTCTAAATTCTGGGTAATCGTTGAGTAAATAAGATTTTTTAACCTGTTGGTTTCTGCAATTTTTTCTTTTTCAATTCTTTCTCTTTCTTTTATTTTTTCATCTGCTTCTCTTTTTCTTTCTTCTGCAACTTTCTCTCTTTCTTCCCCTATTGATTTAAGTAACTCTGTGGGGGCCCCATAAAGATTAAACAGTTTATAGTTTTCTTGAAATGTGCTTTTTAATATATCAAAATTATCATAATATCTTTTTTCTTCTTCGTATTTTTTATATAGTCTTTCCCTTTCTTTAGGATAGTAAGTCGCGATGGATGACATTGTTGGTACATGGGGTTGTTTATCGAACCATGGTCTATATTTTAATGCTATTGCTATTCTACCCAAAAATTCACCTCCATTACTTTCATTTTTATATTGTATTCTATCGCTATAAGGAATCAATCTAGTAAACTTATAATAAACTAAATCGGGATTTTTTATATAAAATTCGATTTTTCCAAATTCGTCTGTTTGAAGGTTATTCTTACTAACAAAAGCTATTGGAATTACTCCCACATTTGGGTAAGATATATAAGTATAAATAGATACATAAGCTTCTGTATCTGGTGTTGGGTCTGTAGAGACTAGTGTCTCCCATTTTTCTTCTAATTCTCTTCTATATTTAGATGAATTCCAAGAGTATGTACCAGTATAACCATATTTTAACTCTTCTACATTTAATATAACCTTTAAATCATTACCTTCTATTTTAGCCTCTAAACTAGTGATATTATTATAAATATCATATCCATCATATCCATCATATTTCTTCTCCTTACTAACATTAGAACTACCACATGATAATTGCAGAGAGGTAGATAAAATTAATAAATTCCTTAATATAGAGTTAAAATATTTTTTAAGCATTGTAGATTATTTTAAAATAAATCTTAAATACCTTTCTATAACTATCAATTATTTTATTCTCACTAATTAGTAACGAAACATTTATAAATTAATAAAATATAATAATTTTATGAAAACTTGGCAAAAACTTGGATTAATAGCAAGTTTAGTGGGAGCAAGCTTTGGTTTATTTAATCAAGCTAATCAAGCAAATGCTCAAAACATTCAAAATAAAAGAATAAGAATGGTAGATACAATTTTATATCAAGTAGATAGTTTAAAGCAATATTCTGGAATTCCTAATTTAAAATTTAATATTAATGGTGCAGAGCTTAGAACAGATGCCCAAGGTTATGTTGATATAGTAACTAAAGTAAATGAAGAAGAACAAATTAGTAATAAAGATTTTCTTAATGTTGCTTTGCAAGGTGGTAATTTAAGATTTAATTACGCAGGAGAAGCTAGTTTAACTATTTATGATTTACTTGGTAGAGAAGTAAAAACTTTTAATAATTATGATAATAATATTACTTGGGATTTTACAAATAATTATCATGAAAAGATTGCAAATGGATTTTATTTATACGCATTAAAAAAGCAAGATAAGATTGAGCATGGATCTTTAATAACAATGTTTAATCAAGGATTGCCATATGTTTATTTAAAGCAAAAAAGAAAAGATAATCAAGGCACGAGAAGTTCAAGTTCTTTATCTAAAGCATCTAACTTAGAATCTTTATTAAGTCAAAGTTTAAGTATTACAGATGAAGATAGTTTATCAGTAGATGGTGTTACAGGACTTGGTAAATATTTTGATGTTGAAGCAAGTTATGCAAGTTTAGATAGTATTCCTGATGTTATACATATGATTCCTAATTTAAGTTTTGATTCTGAGCAGTATAGGAATATTTTACATTTTTTAAAGTATATGACACGTTCAGATGGTGGTAGTGCTGGTAATGTTATTTTACCACGATTTAATTTTCCAATAAAACATTTTCATAATAAAGCAACTGCACCAAATCAAGATTATATAGCTGCTGTTGACTCAGCTGTTTCTCAAGATCATAATAATAGTTGGGAAAGTATGACTGTATTTAATCATAAAGATTATTCATTATCAGCTTTAAATTTATTTGAGGAAGTTGTTGCAGATCCAGATACAGGGAGTACTATGGATTACACATCAACATTATCTCATGTGATTTTTGATAGATGGGCTCCATATCCTGGGCCTCCTTTACATGCAATTGTTTATGTTGACAATAGCACAACAAACAATCTTCGTATAATACGTGAAACAAAACATGAATTAGGGCATGTTTTATTTTCAAGTGCAAGACATAGTACTGATACAAGTCATAATATTCAATCGGGGCAATATATTTCTAAAGATGAAGGAAAAACAATTAGAATTATTTATTCCTTACCAGATTTGCAAGACATGTCAATTTACAAAGAAGATTAAGTTTAGAATTCACGTCCAATAGCAATACTTTCTATAGGTCTTTTTTTAACTTCTATATCTTCATATTGTCCATACTCTTTATTTTCAAATGTAGTAATATAACAACAAGACTCTATATTAGAGAAACGAAAACAATCTACAGCATTAGCATTAACTGCATCTCTCCAATAAGGATCACTTTGGGATAGAGGTGGTCTCCATTTATCTTTACAAGCATAACCTGGGTCTGAAGTTGAACTACCAACATCACCAGTATAACAGGAAGCAAATGCTGCTACACATCTTCCAACAAGTGGATCCCAGAAGAGGTATTGAGGACAAATACTTACACATTTTTTTTGTACAGTATCATATTGATACCCATTATCTGCATTACAATTAAAGTTAGCTGTTACTTGCTTATTAGA
>CAYHTT010000015.1:0-9244 GCA_964359725.1 Candidatus Woesearchaeota archaeon
ATAATATTCTGTTAATGCTTTAATTGCTTTTACAGCATCTTCTGGAAATGTAAAATTAACTACACCATTATCTTCTAATGATCTCTTTAAAGTATCAGTAAATTCCCCACCAGTTGAAACTACAATTATTGGCTTTTTCTTTAAATCTTTTGCTTCTGTTATAATATCTAATATGCTGGTATCAATTAAAGGACTTTGATAAAGCACAATTAAAAGTAAAATATCAACATTATTATCATCTAAACAAGCATCTATAGCAATTTTATAACGTTCTGTAGTAGCATCCCCACTTAAATCAATAGGATTACTAATTACAACTAAATTAGTTAATTGCTTTTTCAATTTTTCAATAGTTTTTTTATTTAAACTTGCTAAACTTAAATTATTTTTAATAATTGAATCAATACTTAAAACACCATAACCACCACCATTTGTAATAACTTGAACTCTATCACCTTTTGTTAACATACTTTTTTCTAATATTCTAGCAAAATTAAAAACTTCTTGTAATGAATTAGCTTGAATAATATTAGCTTGCTTAAATGCTGCATAATAAACTTCTGCTTCTCCAGCTAATGCTCCTGTATGTGATAATGCAGCTTCTTTACCTTTCTCTGTAATACCGCCTTTAATAACTATAATTGGTTTTACTTTAGAAACTTTTTTAGCTATTTCCAAAAATTTTCTCCCATCTTTTACCCCTTCTATATACATGCAAATAACTTTTGTATTATTATCTTGTAAGAGAAATTCTAAAATATCACTTTCATCTATATTTGTTGCGTTACCATAACTAATAAACTTAGCAATGCCATAATTTTCACTAGTTGCTAAATCTAATATTGCTAAGCCTAATGCACCAGATTGTGAAACAAAAGAAATATTACCTGGCTTTGGTCTTTTTAATCTATACCTTGGCAAAAATAATGTATCTAATTTAGTATAAGCATCAAATATTCCTAATGAGTTAACCCCAATGCATTTAATTTTATATTTCTCGAGTAAATTCTTAACCTCATCCTCTAATTTAATATTACCCATTTCTTTAAACCCAGAACTAATTATAATAATATTTTGTATTTTCTTTTTTCCACATTCTTTTATTACTTGAGGAACTTTCTTTGCTGGTAAAGCTATAACTGCCAATTCAATATTTTCTTTTATATTTAGCAAAGAATGATAAACTTTTTTATTTAATATAATATCTGCAAAAGGATTTACTAAAAAGAGATTACCCTCAAAATTAGAATCTATTAAATTACGAAATATAATATGACCTACTTTTTTAGGATCTTTTGACACCCCAATAATAGCTATGTTTTTTGCGCTAAAGAACTTACTTAGATCCATTTTTTCTCTTTTTCCTTTAATTCCTTAAATATATTAAAAACATTAGATATATTTAAATATTTGTTAGCTAATATATACAATAATGTCATTTTATAATAAAAAGGAGGTATTAAGTCTACTTCTTAGCTATGAAAATATATAATGAGTTTAAAGCAGAACAATTTCTAAGTAAATACTTAAAAATAAGCAATAGTAAACTAACTAAAAATATAAATGAAGCTTTAGAGTTTGCTAAAAAATCAAAATACCCTATAGTACTAAAGATTATTTCAGATCAACTTTTACATAAAAGTTCAATAAATGGAGTAAGAATAGTAAATAATCAAGAAGAACTAACTATAAATTATAATGATTTAATAAAGTTAGTTAAAATTAAAAAATTAAAACTAGATGGAATATTAGTTAAAAATTATATAAATGGAAAAGAAATTATTATTGGAGGTAAAAAAGATAATACCTTTGGAGCGATAGTTCTTTTTGGGGGTGGGGGAATATTTACAGAAATTTTAAAAGATTTTAGCATAAGAATTTGTCCTTTAAATGAAAACGATGCTAAACAAATGCTAGAAGAAACTAAAGTTTATCAGACATTAAAAAATGTAAATGTAAAACAAATTATTAATGTAATTCTAAAAATTAATGATATAATGCTTAAACATCATGAAATTATTGAACTTGATATAAATCCTTTAATTGTTAATGAAAAAGACGCTATCGTCGTGGATGCAAGAATGATTTTAGAATAAAATTTACAAAATTTTTCTAAATAAAAATGTTTATATATAAGTTTATCCTTCTAAATTTATAAAATTTGGAGGTATTCTCATGGCAAGAAAAAGAGCAAAAAGTTCATCAAGAAGAAGAAGAAGATAATCCTAAATTAATTTCTTTATTTTTCTTTTTTTCTTTTTTTAATAATTCATACTACGTTCTTTTCCACCTTTTTTATATACACGATATCTACGTTTCATTTTTTTATCGCGTTTAGATTTTCTTTTTTCATAACTTGGTTCGTCATTCATTTTTTTCACCTTATTTAAGAGTTATTAGAGTTTTTTTAATTTTTCTAACTTTTCTAACAGCATTACTAAAAACTTCTAATGTTTTATTTAACTCAGGATTTTTATGACTATAGCTAATGTACATTGCTTCTTCTGGATCCTCGTCTATCATTACACCATTTCTTAATAACTCGCCTTGCAATAAAGCAAAGAAATTTAAATCACATTTTTTACCTTCTCTGCAATTAATTATTTTATCTTTACCAGTAAACATGCTTTGAAACATTGTTGGAAATCCTTGAACAATTGCATCAACATTATTATCATTATAAATCCCGCGTAAACCTTTCATGAATGCTCTTCCATAATGATTTAAATGATCCCAGATTTCTTTCTTTTGTAATATATCTAATGTTACATTCGCTGCTGTCATTGAAACTGGATTACCTACATAAGTACCACCATGAAATACCTTATCTATGCCTGGACCAACTAATTGCATAAATTCTTTTTTTCCAACTACAGCTGCAATAGGATAACCGTTACCAAGAGATTTTGCAAACGTTGCAAGATCTGGTGTAACATTATAAATTTCTTGTGCTCCTCCTGGTGCTAATCTAAAACCTGTTTTAACCTCGTCAAAGATTAAAGCAATATTATATTTATTACAAAGTTCGCGTAAATGATTTAAAAATCCTAGTTCAGGAGGAATTACAGCCATATTTCCTGTTACTGGCTCACAAATTATGCAAGCAATTTCTTTATGATGTTTTTTAATTGTATTTTCTACTGAATCAAAATCATTCCATTCTTCAACATAAACTAATTTGCTTATATCATTAGGTATTCCAAGAGAGGCAGGTATTGGTTTTTTGCTAGAATGTAGTTGTAAATGTTTAGCTAATGAAAATAAAACATAATCATGATGACCATGATAATGACCCTCAAACTTTAATACTTTTTCTTTTTTTGTATATGCACGAGCAATTCTAATAGCTGTCATTGTAGCTTCTGTACCAGAGTTAGCATATCTTATCATCTCTGCACATTTAACCATTTTATTAATTTTCTTAGCAACTTTAATTTCAAGTTCATTATCTAAAGCATAAACTAAACCGTCTTTCTCAACTTTATGCACAGCATCTAAAACTTTTTTATAAGCATGCCCTAAAATTATTGGACCAAAACCTAACCTGTAATCTATGTACTTATTACCATCAACATCCCATATATAAGCACCTTTAGCTTTTTTTCCAAAAATAGCACAAGGAACATCTGTTAAACAAATATTTTTCCATAATCTCGCATTACTAGAAGTACCTGCTGGCAAATATTTTTCTTCTTCTGAAAATAATTCATGAGATTTCTTAAATGGATTTTTCATTTAATCAAACTCCTCTAAAAATTGTTTAAGATCTTTTTTACTCCAGAAAGCAAAATCATTTGGGATATTATTTTTATTAAATAAAATAACTTCTTCAATTTTATTCCCATATTTAATCGGTTTTGGAATTTTTTCTAGTTCAGCTATTATATGTGGCATAAAAGCCCATTGACCATCTTTTTCTTGTAAAGATGAGTCTATATAAATAACTTTAAAATTTCTAACATTAACACCTGTTTGTTCTCTTACTATTCTTTTTAAACATTTTTCTACAGATTCACCATATCTTATTAAATTATGACAAAAGAAAAGTAAACCTTTAGGATGTTTTTTAATATTTGGTGGAGCTTCATGACCGGGGATACTTTGTCTTCTTAAAGCAATATAATTTTTATTTTTTTTTAGAATTATTTCAAAAGTAATATGTGTTCCGCCTTTTATTTGGGTTTTTATTGGTTTACCGAAACTTGCTTCTTTATTTTTAAAAAAATATTGAAATTTTTTCATTTATACCACTTTTTTATTATTTAAATATACATAAATCTTGCGCTTTTTAAGTTCTTTGAAAAACTTAATAGCAGGAATAACTTTTTCTGGTGGATAAACGCCTGTAGCTCTAATTATGTTATTAGATATAAATTGTGCAATTATGCTAGGTGGAACTCCAGTATCATAACTTCCACCGGGATAATTATATTTTTTATTACTTCTTGTTAAGCAATCTAATATTAATTTTTTATTTCCTATTATTTCTACTCTAACATATTCTAAATCATTTATCTTTGTTCCTGGCTTATGTAACCATTGGTTTATTATCTTCGCTGTAAAATCTCTTGGCTTTACTTTTTTACTATTTATGTTAATTTCTTTATTACTAGCAAAGCCTGTGTTAATTAAAAATCTTATTTGGTTATTAAATTCTTCTGGAAATGTTAACCTAAAGCTACATTCTTTTAAATCAAAAGAACTTGGGAATGTTGCTAATTCAGAATGTATTGTATAAAATCCTTTAACTTTTCCAATAGGTTTAGGAAACTCCAAATTTTTTTCTCCACTTCCTGATTTCATATAAATTAGTCTACCTTTTGTAAATACGGGTGGCTTACTTGTAAATTCATCAAATAATGTATACATTGTATAAGGTAAAACAAATGGTTGGTTATATTTAGTTTCATCATAATCTGCAAAACTAACATGCATTTCTTTAGCATATTTTAATAATGAAAAACCATAAGCAGCCAGTACATTTGTTATTCCTGGTGTACTTCCACATCCAAGAATTGCAATTTTATTTATTTTTTTAAATTTATTATGCAATTTTAGTTGTTTTCTAGTCATATGGAATAATCCACCTAAGTCAAGATAATTACATTTAGCAATTAAACAAGCTTTCATAACATGTAAATTAAAATAATACTGCACACAATTTATACAAACATCAGAATTTTTTAATAATTTAGCTGTAGAATTAACATTAGTAACATCTGCTTTAGCATATTTAACTCTTTTATCTTTAAATGAATTAGCATACTTTTTTGCTTTTTCTAAATCTCGACCTGCAATAATAATTTCACAATCTTTACAAGAATCATATAAATCTCTTACGCATATAGAACCCATATTACCATAACCACCTAATACAACAAATTTCTTCATATCAACCTCTTTTATAGTATTTAATTAAAATTAATTTTTATTTAAACATTTCTACTCATATCTTAAAGCGTCTACTGGTTTAAGTTTAGAAGCTTGGTACGCTGGTAAAAATCCCGAAAACATTCCTACCAAAAACGCAAAAGCTAATCCAAATAATAAAAGATAAGGCTCAACTTCAATTATTAACAAAAATCCAGCATCTTTTGCATATCTCTGTGCAATAAAAGCCATTAATGTTCCTAATAAAGTACCAAATACCCCACCAACTAAACCCATTAATCCTGATTCAATTAAAAATATTTCTAGTATATCTGAATTACGGGCACCAACAGCTTTCATTATTCCTATATCTCTAGTCCTCTCTAAAACACTTGTATACATTGAATTCATTATTCCCATACCACCAACAATCAAAGATATAGCAGCTATCCCAACTAAAACTATTTGCACTATTCCTAAAACTTCATTAATCTGTTCTAATATTTGCGAGGCGGTTAAAACTTGGAAATTTGTATCATCTCTCTTACGTTCTAACTCACGCTCAATTCTTTTTTGTAATAATGGTATATCGCTAGAAGATTTTGCTTGTGCAATTATAGTATCAACATGTTCTGGTTCATTAAATATCTCGCGAGCAGCTTTTAATGGTATATTAATTTGATTATCATCTTGTTGATTTCCTATTTCTTGCAATATGCCAATAATTTTAAAATCTTGCTTTGCAATTTCAATTTTATCCCCTATTCTTAATTCCTTAGAAAACATTTCCTCTGCTGCTCTAATCCCTATTATTGCAACAAATTTATCATTTTCTTTTATCATATTACCCTCTTTTAATTCTACGCCTGCATCAGCAAAAAATCTTTTAAAATTTTCAGCTGGAAGTGCTACAACTAAAGTAAAGCCTGTTTCTTTTCTATGTTTTATTTCAGCTGATCTAAATAATGCTGGAACAATATATTCAAAACCTGAAATTTTTTCTACAGTTTCAACATCTTCTGTTGTTAAGCCTTGTGATGCTGTTCCCGGACCTTGAAAACCTTTTGAACTTATCAAAATACGATTAGCACCAAATTGCTCAAACTGCGTTTCAATTGTATACTGTAAACCACGAGAAATTGTAATTAAAGAAATTATAGCTGCTACACCAATAATTATCCCAATAATAGTAAGCCATGCTCTCACTTTTCTATGGGCTATGCTATTTATAGCAAATAAAAAATAATCAACTAACATTTTTTCTCTTTTTTATTCTTCTATAAACAAATATTATAAC
Organism: Candidatus Woesearchaeota archaeon; assembly: GCA_964359725.1. Taxonomy (GTDB): domain Archaea; phylum Nanobdellota; class Nanobdellia; order SCGC-AAA011-G17; family GW2011-AR20; genus CAYHTT01. Next base: position 6,668 of record CAYHTT010000015.1, read on the forward strand.
TAAAATAAATAATATTGGAATAACTATAGAATAAATTACGTTTCTTTTTACTAACCCAAGTTGTTTAGCTTCTTCTTCTGTATAAACATTTAATATTATAGATTTAGTTTCACTAAATTCATTATTATTTGCATCTCTATAATTAATATTAAATGCTAATTGAGGATTTTTAATTTTTGGAATTATGTTAAATTCCTCTGACTCAAAATCATCTACATCTACCCCTCCAATGTAAACTGTATTCGTTGATAAAATTTCATAAGCTGGACTTGGTTGCAAGGTAACTTTTAAGAATTTTATTTGAGTTAAACCATTATTAACAAATTTTACAGCTATTTTGCCATTATCATTTACTTTTACTATATCTGAATCCTCTAAAATTACATCTAATTTAGCTTTTGCAGTTACTTCTAAGCTAATTAAAGAATCCTTAACAATATTATCATAAGAAATTTTTACAGGAATTTTATATATTTGAGATGTTGCATCTGGTAATGCAATTAAATCAAAGTACAATACAACATCATCATCTGATTCAAGTTCATCTATAACTTTTTCTGTTGATGAGCGTAAAGGAGCAAATGGTAATTCATTTAATTCAAGTTTTACTAAAATATTTTTAATATCATCTTCTCCAACGTTTTCTAATCTTATCTTTAATGTAACTTGATTTCCTGGTAAAATTTTTTCAGGACTTGCTTCAAATGACTGAATAGCTATTTGCGAATTAACTAATGGAATTACAAGCAACATTAATAATAAAATTAATAATTTTTTCATAAGTCTTCCTCCAATGCATGAGGATCCAATACAAACTCCAATGAAAAATTTATTTTCTTATGACCATTAGAATTTAGGTCGTTTATTAAATTTCTTGCATATTTCTCTATACTAATAATCCTATGGTCTTTAAATGAGTAGAAATAAGAAACTATATTTGGTTTTCTATAATTTCGAGGGATATTCTTTGTATCTTCAGAAAAATCATGTTTCCATCTTTTCTCTATACTATCATAGACATCATACCTCCATTCCCCATTCCCAATTCGATATATGATTGCAGTCCCCATTTTAACCCCCAACTATTACCCCATCTTTTAATTTTATAACTTTATTTGCTAACTTAGTTAAATCTGGGTTATGGGTTACTAAAATTATTGTCTTGCCTTTTTTATTTAAATCTTTAAGTAATTTCATTATCTCTTCTCCTGTTTTAGTATCTAAATTACCAGTTGGTTCATCTGCTAAAATAATTTCAGGGTCATTAATTAAAGCGCGAGCAATTGCAACTCTCTGTCTTTCTCCGCCTGATAACTGACTTGGTAAATGATTTACCCTGTGTTTTAATCCCACTAATTCGAGTGTTTCACGGGCTTTTTTTAATTTTACACTTCTTGAAATATTTTGAAATGTCATTGGTAATGCAACATTTTCTAAAGCTGTTAAACTTGGAATTAAATTAAATATTTGAAATATAAACCCAATTTTCTTGCCACGAATTTGAGCTAAATCACTTTCTTCTAGATGAGCAATATTATGCTTTTCTAGATAAATTTCTCCTTTACTTGGAGTATCTAAACAACCTATCATGTTCATAGCTGTACTTTTTCCAGAACCACTTGGTCCAATAACAGCAACAAAATCACCTTTATTTACATTTAATGTAATACCATTTAAAGCAGAAACTTCTACTTCATCTAGTTTGTATATTTTATGTACATCTTCTAATTTGATTAAAGTTGACATTTTAACCATGGTTTTTATTAATATAGCTAATTTATAAACATTTCTATAGCATAGTTATTTTAAAGTGGTAACAAACAGAAAGGTTTAAAAAGTCCGTATTATTAATAATTTTATGCCAAATCCGCGTTACATTAAAGATGGAAAACTAACAGAAGAGCTTGAATTTAAATTAAAATTAGCTCATTATGTTTATATTTCTGAGTTAGAACCATTTTGTAAAGGTTATGGTTACGATCATGAATTAGAAAATTTAAGAAATGTTAAAGGTGTATATTTAATTGGTTCGCATGCTCAAGAGTCTGGGTGGGATGATGAAAAAAGTGATATTGATTTTAGGTTATTAATCCCAAATATGTTACCAGAAGCTTTTGATCAATATAAAAGAAAGATTTTAGATGCTAAATTGCATATAGGTAAAAAACCTGATTGGATTGATTTATTTGCAAGTCAAAGAGATGATCAAATTCTTCAACCAATGTATAATTTAACAAACTTGTGGAAAGAATTCAATCAAGAATTTTAATTTACTAATCCTAAAATATAAGCTAAAGCATGACTTGCCCTTAATGGTTTATTTGTTTCATGTGTTAATCTAAAACTATAATTTAATTTCTCTCTTAAATTTTGAGTTAAACCAAATTTCTCATTACCAAAGACAAATATTAATTTTTTATCTTTACTTTTATTATAAAATTCTTTAAAATCGTGTTCATCCAATTTTGAATTTATTGAAAAACCAACTTTAATACCATCTAGTTTTTTATTAACATTTAATGTAAATTTTTCATAAGGAATTCCTTTTGCTTCTTTTTTTGCTTGATTTATTAAATT
>CAYHTT010000016.1:0-8821 GCA_964359725.1 Candidatus Woesearchaeota archaeon
TTGAAGTAAGTAAAGAAAATATACCATATAAAATTCATGAGGATAATAAATTTATAAGATTTTATTTAAATCATGAGTATAGCGATAAAAAAGTTGATTTTTATATTGATGATGAAAGAATATTTACAGCTAATTCAGGAAAGAAAGCTGAAATCAAAATACATAAAAAAAGTTTTCCGGGAAAGCATTTAATTAACTTACTTGATTCTGGCAAAGATTTGAAATTAAAAATATAAAGAAAGATTTTTATATTTGTTAATATAATGTAATTTAATGAAAAAAGAGGTTATTTTAGTAATTTTATTATTAGCTATTTCTATTAGTGCTCAAAATCCAGAAGAAACACAAGAAACTTTTAATCCTGGTGTTTTGCCGGATAGCCCAATATATTTTGCTGATAAAGCTATAGATAATTTAAGGGTGAATTTAGCTCCTGAAGAAGGTAAAGCCTTAGTTGCAATAGAAGTTCATAATGAAAGAATAGCAGAGGCTGAAGAATTAGTAGAAACTGAAGAAATTGAACCACAGTATATAGAAGAAGCTATTTCTGAAGCAGAAAAAAATATTAAAATTGTTCAAGAAGAAATTATTCCAGAAGTAAATGAAGAAGTTAAAGATTCTACGAAAATAAGTGTTGAAGTTTTAACTGATATAAAAGAAAAAGTACCAGAAGAAGCCTTAGCTAGAATTGAAAACGCAATAAATAGGCAAATAGTTGAAGAAAAGAAAACAGAGATCACAGCTGAAATTACTTCAAAGGTAAATCAGCTTTGTACTGAGTTAATTGAATTAGTTGGATTAGAAAAAGCAATAGAGCAAGAACCAAGATGTAATCCTGATTTTGAGAATAGTCCTAAATGGTTAAAAAGAAAAGTAAGTACAGATTATAAAGATTTTGACGATGCAGCTAAACAAAAATTCTTTGAGGAAATGAGTATATGCTTTAATGATCCTAGAGAATGTAGATGTAATGAAATACCAATAAAGAGCTTTAGCAATACTTGTCATAAAATAATACCTAATGTTATTAAATGTCAGTTTGAACAGGATGAACAAGCCTGCAGTACAGTAGAGGAAATTAGTAAAAATACGCAAGAGATGTTTGAAGAATTACCAGTTGATTTAAGAATTGAGCTAGAAGAATTCTTTAGAAGCAAAGAAGAAGAGGCTTTTGAAAATTTTGCTCCGAGAGAATGTGTTGAAGCAGGAGCAACAACTAAAGAAGCATGTATGCAAATAATGATTAATAAGTATATGCCTCAAGAATGTAAAGATGCCGGTGCTACTACAAGAGAAGCTTGCGAAGAAATAATGATAGAAAAATATGGTTCAGGGGCATTTGGTCAAGTTCCAAGTGAATGTTCACAAGATGGCAAATTTATTGGTGCAGAGGAGTGTCAAAGAATAATGCTTGAAAAATATCTTCCAGCTGAATGTAAAGATGCTGGAGCATTTACTCGTGAATCATGTGAAGCAATAATGATAAGTAAATATGCTCCGCCAGAATGTATCAAAGATGGAAGCTTTATAGGTAGAGAGGCTTGTGAGGAATTAATGAGAAGTAAATTTGAAACTCAACAACAATTTGTTATAGAACAACAACGTGGATTTGATATAGGGCAGGCTATAGGTCTTTGTATCCAACAAGGTAGATCAAGAGAAGAATGTGAAGCTTTAGTTAGAGGTCAGATTGGTCAAGTTCAACCATCCACACAACCATTAGAAAGAGCAGAACAAGTAATTAGTAGTTTAGAAAATAATCCAGAAGTCCAAAGAGTGAGTGAGAATTTTAAAAGGATAGAAAATAACTTACAATCAATACCAAGTGAATGTGCAGGTTTAACAAAAGAAGAATGTATTTCTAAAACAGGAAAAACATTTGTTGAAGAAATACCAACTGGAGTTGTATTTAAAGATGGTCAAGCTGAGCCAATTACAAAAACCCATATAGAAAATGCTATTAAAATTTCAGAAACTAGTATTGAGGAAATTAATGTAGAGCAAGTTAGAGAAAGCATAAACTATGAGCTTAGTACTTTAGAAACTGCTACACGAGTATTAGACCAAGCAGGACATGAAGAAGCTGCATCAGCTATCGAGTCTGTAGCACAAGAAAGTCCACCAAGTGAAGGAGAAACTCCTGCAGGATCAGCTGTCTTAGATGTATTAAAATTAATGCAAAAGCTCAGAAAATAATTCTTTAAAATATAAAAAACTATTTAAGTAACTTAATCATAATAAAAGTATGGTGGATAGAAAAATAGAGGAATATGTTGGATTAGCTGCTACAAGAGTTGCTCATGATATAGGAGCTAGTGGTATTATTTCTATTGAGCAAAGGAAAACAGATATTGGTTTAGATGAAAATAGTCCTTATCTAGATGTTTCTGTTACAATTTTTAAAAAGGTAAAAGAAAATATGTACAGTAAACAAGGTTACTTTACAAAAATAAGAAAAACAACAGATGGTAGTATAATCCCAATAAAAGAATTATTAATGGAGGCTATTGGTAAACGCTATATACAAAAAGATGATTTAATGGTTTGTGTAGTAGATGAAAGTGTTGGCATGGGTTATAAATCATTGATGTTTGTTTTTGAGGTTAATGATGTATTATTTAATATTAGCACCCACCATTTAGCTAAAAATATTAATCCAAATGTTATTGAAGCTGTAATTGAAATAGCTTTGGAAATAGCAAAAGAAGGAAGAGAAGAAAGAAAAATTGGAACAGCTTTCGTTATAGGAGATAAAAGTGAAGTATTAAAGTATACTAAGCAATTAATAATTAATCCATTTACAGCTTATCCTGATACAGCCAAAAATATAATAGATCCTTTATTACGCGAAACAATAAAAGAATTTGCTCAATTAGATGGTGTTTTTGTAATACACCAAGATGGTACAATAATAAGTTGTGGATCGTATTTAGATGTTGATACCTCAAATATTAGTTTGCATCATGGTTTTGGTACTAGACATAGAAGTTGTGCAGCTTTGACAAAAGAAGTAGATTGTATTGCTGTGGTTGTAAGTCAATCTGGTGGGAAAATTACAGTATTTAAAGAGGGTAAAGCTGTTTTGAGATTATGAAAAAGGAGATTTCAATTTTAGGAATTAATGGAAGTCCAAATAAAAATGGCATATGTGCTAGATTACTTAAAAAAGCCTTGAAAAATGCTGCTAATGAAGGAGCCATAATCAAGATTTATCATCTTATTGATATAGAAAAAAGTTTTTATCATAGCGGTTATAAAAAAAAGATTGAAAAAGATTTTGGAAAATTAGGAAAAGAAATTCTAAAAAGTGATGGCGTTATTTTTGCAACTCCTGTTTATTGGATGAATGAAAGCGCACTTATGAAAAACTTTTTTGAAAAATTAACACTATTTGAATTAAAGGGATTTAAGTGTGAAGGAAAGGTGGCTGGATTTATTGCAACTGAAGAAGAAGAGGGAGGATGGCAAACAATACTTGATATGGCCGGGCCTCTCGATCATATGGGATTTTTATTCCCCCCTTATTCAATGGTTTTTTATAAGATCAAGCTTGCAAATAAAAGTGAAAAAAACTGGATGAAAAAAGATGTTGAGTTATTAGGAAAAAACATGGTAGAATTATGTAAAATAATAAAATCATATAAGCCAAATTGGGATTACAGAAGATGAAACGCGTTTTTATTGTACATAGATGGGGTGGTAATCCTAGAGAACCTTGGTTTGTTTGGATTAAAAAAGAATTAGAAAAAAGAAATTTTAAGGTTATTATTCCAAAAATGCCAAATACAAATCATCCTAAAATAAATTCTTGGGTTAATCATTTAAAGAAAGTTGTTAAAAATCCTAATAAAGATACTTATTTTATTGGCCATAGCATTGGATGTCAAGCAATTTTACGCTATTTACAAACTTTAAATAAAAAAATTGGGGGATGTGTATTTGTTGCTGGTTGGTTTAATTTAAGTGAATATTCGTATAAAGAAGAACCTGAAAACGAACAAGAATCAAGAAAAATCGCTAAACCTTGGGTAAGTAGCAAAATTGATTTTAATAAAATCAAAAGAAATAGTAAAAAAATTGTCGCTATTTTTTCTGATAATGATCCTTATGTTCCTTTAGATAATATAAAAATCTTTAAAAATAAATTAAAGGCAAAAATTATTATTGAGCATAACAAAGGTCATTTTGATCCTGATAGCAATATTAAGAAAGTTCCAAGCGCATTAAAAGCTGTACTAAAAATTTCTAAATAAAAACATTTTTAATATTATAATTTAAGGGATTCTTAAGGGCTCGTAACTCAGCCTGGAATCAGAGTGCCACCGTCCTAAGGTGGAAGTCGGGGGTTCAAATCCCTCCGGGCCCGTATTAAACTAAAATTCAGTATTTTTTATATATTATAAGCATCTTATAATTAGGCAATAGTATTAATGGAAGTTTCTCTTTGTATCCCATAAGTTTTTTAATAATTTTTGTATCTTTAGTTTTGCAATGACAATAGCACTTTATATTTAATATTCCCAAACCCTTTCCTAATATTTTAGTATCATTCCCAAAATAATATCTTGAAAGTGCATAAGCACCAGCTGAAGACCCCGCAATTATTTTTCCCTCAAAAAGTCTTTCAATATTCTTTATCTTTCTCAGTTTTTTAACCAATTTATTTGTGACACCACCCCTCATATACATAACATTAGCCCATATAAGTTGTTTTTCAAACTTTTTTACACTTGCTATCTGAAATTCCAAATTTTTATTTTTACTATATTTCAATAACCTTCCCCTATCTTGTTTTGCTAATTCTTTAATTTCGTTTTCTTCTCTTGCAAAATAATTAAGGAGAATTCTTACTTTACCCTTCAAATCGGATGTCATCTCTTTAAAGAAATTATTATTATCATTATTTATTTCTCCTGTATTTCCTCCGTGTAAAATATATTTAGTTATGCGTATCATATTTTAAACATTTTCAGTTTTACCAAGGATAATAGTTTTATATTTCTTTAATTGCTCTAATATTTTTTTACTGAGTTCTGTTTTAATATCATTGCTTTTATCAAAATCAACTGTGTAACGAATTTTAATTATTATTCCCTTTTCATAAAGATTTACTCTAGTAATAACTTTTTCATAATCCTTAAAAGTCTCTCTAAATAATTTTTTAACTTCTGGCTTTATATTTTTATCATAATAACCTTGAATTATTTTTTCAACTATTTTCAAAGCTTTTTTCCAATCACTTTTATAAGTAATATGAATTGTAATAGTATCCCAAATATAATTAGTTCCTTTAGTAAAATTTACCACAGGAGTTGTAAGCACATATTCATTTGGTATAGAAATAGATTTACCTGTTGAATCTCCATCTTGATTTAATTCACCTAAATTAGTATACATTGCTTTAATATCATAAACTTTTCCAGTAATATTATTTATGGATATAATGTCACCAATTTGGTAACTTTTTCCAAAAATTATTGTAAGCCAACCAACAAAATTTAATATAGGTTTTTGTAATGCTAATGTTAACCCGAAACCAATTAACCCGACTGAAGTAATTAATGAACCAATTTGTTTAAATAATAATGATAATGTTAAAAATGCGGCAAAAATCCAGACAAAATACCTGTAAACTGTTGAAAGTAACTTTATATTTCTCTTACTTCTTCCTCTTTTTTCTAGATATCTTCTTATTATCTTCGATGTAAATTTAATAAACAAATAAGTAGTAGCAAGTACAACCAAAATAATTGCTATATTCTCTAATAAATTGATATAAGGTTTTAAAATTTCATCAAAAACTTTATCAAGATAACCAAAACCCTTTGTTTTTAACCAGATGTAAGCAAGTAATGCAACTAAAAATAATATTATAAACAAAGTAATGTTATTAGATTGACTCTTTTTTTCATGCATCATGGTTAGTAAGCAAAATTACTTATTTAAATGCTTTTTCATTAAATAAATTTATATATTAGTTTAAGATAATAAAATGATGATTAATGAATTATTGATATTAGGCTATATTTTACTTATCTTTGTTAGCATAGCATTTTGGGAAGCTTATATAGAAGGCAAAAATGGCTGGGCATCTAAATCAGTAGGATGGAGGATGAAAAAAAATTTAATTTTTATTAAAGGAATAACAGCTTATCATTTTTGGTCATGGATTATTATGATTCCAATGTTTTTAGCTTTACCTTTGATAATTTATGGTTTTGATTTAAAGATATTTGGAATTTTAGCAACAGGTTATTTCTGGGGTGCTATCTTACAAGATTTTTTATGGTTTGTTGTTAATCCAGTTTTTCCTTTTAAAGATTTTAATTCTAAGAAAGTAAAATGGCACAGATGGTTTAAGATTGGAAAATTTGAAATACCTCAAGGTTATATTGTTTACTTCTTATTAGGATTAATCATTTGGAAGCTTCTTGTAGTATAATTTTAGCTGCTTCTTCTGCTCCATTCTTATGAATATTGAGTTCTTTTAATCTATGCTCGAGTTTTTCTAAATTTTTAAAAAATTTCTCGAGTATATTACGAGTATAAACTAAAGATAATTCTTCCATATCTCCAATCAAAGAATAATTTTGCATTAAATGAGCATTTTGATATTGTTCAATATAATTTGGAATTGGAAATACTAAAGCTGGTTTTTTATAATGTAAAATCTCGCTCAAAGTAGAATGGCCTGCCAATGTAATTATAGCTTTTGCAACTTTTAAATATTCTAAGAAATTTTTTTGAAATGGTAAGCATGTAACATTAGCTTTTTTAATTTTTAAATCAACTCCAAATACTATAAAATCCTCATCAAAATAATTAGAAGCATTTATAATATTCCTAACTAAATTTAATCCAAATTTTGATCCACCTATTGTAAGTAATACAGGATGTTTTTTAAAATTAAATTTCTGCGTTAACGCAATTTCAATAGGTAATCTCCCAGGAGTTTCACGAACAATTGGATTAATATAATTTATATTATCTTCAACTTTAGTTTTTTGAGTCAAAATCGGGATAATAACTTTATCAGCATTTTTATGGCAATATTCAATTGCTTTTTTATGGATAAACATATCTAATCTAAACTTTTTTTCAAATAATAATTCATTAAGATCTAGATTATAAATAAAAATAGATTTTACTTTCATTGACTTAGCCGCTACAATACCTTCTGGCTGTGCATCCACTATTACAACATCTGGTTGAAAATTTTTAATTAATCTTTTTAATTTTTTAATATTTTGTAAATAATAATAAGGATAAGTTAAATTTGAAGCTATAACTTTGAATGACTCTATTTTTGAGGTTACATCGGGAAATTTTTGTCCTATTATTTCAGTTAAAGGAAATTTCTTAGCAAAATATTTTAAAGTATTTCCATAACTAGCTATTCTAATTTCTGCATCTTTATCCAATTTCAATAGTTCTTTTATTATAGCATCTTCTCTTATCGTATGTCCTAAACCAATACCTGTAATTACAAATAAATATTTCATTTTATTCCTCTTTTTTTAAGATCATTAAAGAATTGTCTATTATTCTTAAAAATAAGTGTTTTCATTCCTAACTCTTTTGCCATGTTGAGGTTTTCTTGATCATCATCTATAAATAAAACTTCTTTTGGATTGAGATTATTATCTTTTAAGACAATAAGAAACGCTTTTTTGTGTGGTTTTTTTATTTTTAGCTCTGAAGAAGCATAAACTTTCTGAAAATCTTTATAAAACCCTTGTTTAGTATTTAATTCAAAATGAAAGTCATTTACATTTGTTAAAGCAAATAATTGATACTTTTTCTTTAGTTTTTTTAGTAATCTTAATAACCTATAGTTAATCCATTGATAATTAGTATATGCTCTTTTGTAATTCTTTAATATTTTAGTTATATTTTTTTGACCACTTAAATCTCTAAATACTTTTTTAAGAGATATTTTTCCCGTTGAAAGTCCTTTATATTTCCTTTGAATTTTTTTAGAATAATCTTCAGATAATAAAATTGAAAAATTGTGTTTTTTTAGCATATATGACTTCATTTTATGAAAATCATGCAGGAAAAAAACTCCCCCTATATCAAATATTATTGTTTTGATGGTCATCTTATCTCCTATTTTATTTTGTAAAATTTTTCAGCATATTTACAATTATTTTTCATGCCATATAACTTAGCACGGATATAAGCTGGAATGAATAATGTATAAACAAAATGCACCTGGCTTCTAAAGGCTTTCATCATTGCTAATTTAGCTTTAAAGTATTCTGAAATATCAACATAAGTTACTGGTTTATTTTCTTTAACAACGTTCCAGACTTCATAAGCATAAACATCTGCTTTATAATCCAAATCATTAATAACATCCATAACAGCTTCATTTACAGCACGATGATCTGGATGCGGATCAAATTCAGAAGTGACATAAATTTTCTTTGGCTTATATTTTTTAATTATTCTTCTTACTCTTTCTTTAATATTTTTTTCTTGTATCTCTTGTTTAATTTTTCCATCTTCTAACCCAAAAAATATAAATTGCTTAATTCCAAATTGTTTTCCTATACCTTCTGCTTCCTGAATTCTTTTTTTAATTATAACATCTTCTATATAATGTGGATGAGATTTTTGACCAGCTGAGAAGATAATCTCAATTATATTATAACCATCTTTTGCTAATCTTATTATTGTTCCCCCCATTCCAATAGCTTCATCATCTCCATGCCCTGCAAAGATTAAAACTGTTTTAACCATTAAGAAAATCAAATTTCGTTAATATTTAAAATTATTGAATGCGTTAGCGGGGATTTGAACCCCGATCCTCGCCTTG
>CAYHTT010000017.1:0-8250 GCA_964359725.1 Candidatus Woesearchaeota archaeon
GGATTAGCAACTATTATTGGAATTTTATTAGTATTATCTGCAAAGGAATTTACTAAAAAATATTCTATCTATATTGTAAGTTTTGCAGCTGGAGTTTTAATTACGTTTGCTTTAAAAAATTTAATACCGCAAAGTTTAGAGCTTTATAGTAATGCTTTAATAATTGTATTAATAGGATTTTTATTGTTTTATTTAATCGAGCATTTTGTAATGTTACATCCGTTTCATGAGCCATATGAAAGAGAACATGCAGCAGGAAAAATGGCTGTTTTAGGATTAGGGGTTCATTCTTTGATTGATGGTATTGTTATAGGGGCAGGTTTTGAAATTTCTCAGCAAATTGGTATTGTAGCAACATTAGCTGTTATCTCGCATGAATTACCAGAAGGAATAACCGCAATGTCTGTGTTATTACATAGTAAAGTTAAGAGAAGTTTAGCATTATTTTATTCAATTTTAGTTGCTATAGCTACTCCTATTGGCGCAATTCTAACTTATGCATTTGTAAGAAATATTAATGAAGGCATATTAGGAATTTTAATTGCACTAGCTGCTGGTAGTTTTATTTATGTTGGTGCTTCTGACTTAGTTCCTGAATCGCATGAACATTATAATAGAATTAATGCTTTATTTATGATTTTAGGGATAGTATTTGTTATTTTAATAAGCGCTATTTTTTCCTAGCTTTTTTCTTTTTTATTGGTTCATCTGAAGTTGCACAAATTAAAGCACTTTCATTAATGTATTTATAAGCTGAATAAGTTGCTGTAACACCTTCTGCTACTCCTGTAATAGCCTGCTTAAACTCTGTATCAACTACATCACCAGCAGCAAAAACTCCTGGGATATTTGTTTTAGAATTATGATGATCGATTATAATTTCATTTTTATTATTAATTTTTACACCAAGTTTTTTTGCTAACTCTGATAAAGGATCAGAACCAATTGCACCAAAAACACCATCTAGCTTTATTATATTACTACCTTGATATTTATTGTCTAATACAATATGGGTAACAAACTTATTACCTTTAATTTCAACGACATTAGTTTTTGTAATTACAGTAATTTTTTTATTTCTCTTAATTCTTTCTCCATTAATTGGCTCTGGTCTTATTTTTTCTCCACGATATATTAAATAAACTTTTTTTGCATGTTGTGCTAGTAATAAAGCTTCTTTTGCTGCACTATCAGAACCCCCTATAACAGCCACAACTTTATTTTTAAATAAAGCACCATCACATAAAGCACAATAGTGAACTCCTTTACTTTCATACTGTAATGCACCTTTCATAGGTAATTTTCTCCATTTCGTACCTGTTGCAAATAAAATTGTTTTTGCAATATAGCTTTTACCAGATTTAGTTGCTATAGTAAAACGACCACCATGTTTTTTAATATTTATGACTAAATCCTCTTTAATTTCAACTAATGGTTTATAATCAAGAGCATGTAATCTAATTTTTTCAGCTAACTCAGGCCCAGTTAACCTGATAAATCCTGGATAATTCTCTACAACTTCAGTTAAAGTAATTACTCCCCCAATAGGTAATTCATTACTAGAATTTGTACCAATAACTAAAGTTTTTAGATTCAATCTTGCTGCGTACATAGCACTTGCCATACCAGTAACACCAGCACCAATAATTATTATATCATACATCATCAATTAAATCACCTATAATTTAATCAAATTTAGTTTATTTAAATTTTATGTTAAATTGTCAAAAAGATTAACTTTATAAACACTTAATTTTTTATAATATTCAGTATACGAAGGCTACTTCTAGTAATCTGAGTATAACTAAATTAAGGAGAAAATAAGAAAATGGGATTTCAAGACAGAAGGTTTAGGGGTAATGATTTTAAACCTAGAGAAATGCATAAGGCAACTTGTGCAGACTGTGGGCAAGAATGTGAAGTACCTTTTAAACCTATAGAAGGCAAACCAGTTTATTGTAGAGATTGTTATCAAAAACATAAAAGATATTAATTTCTAAGTAAACTAAATTACTAATTCTTTTTTTTATTTTTTAAATGAATAAAAATTTACTCTTACAATATATACTGGAATATTACTATCGAATTCAGCATAATACTGATCATAATCAACTATGTTAAAATACATCCCTTTATATTTTTTTTCTAATTCTTCTCTTAATAATGATAGATTATGAGTTTTTAGAAATTTAGTTTCATTAAATATAATTTCTTCTTCTAAAGGCTGTAAATTTTTAATATCTAATATTTTATTATTTTTAATAAATATTTGTCTTGCCATAATGTTATTTAAATTTTATCTTTAAAAATTAACTTTTCCTAATAATGTACCAATTAAATAACCTATTAAAGCTGCAACCATACCAATAATTAACATTTCTATTCCAGATTTAAACCAATTTCCAATAGTTAGTTTTGCTTTAATTGCTCCTGTAATAAATAATATTAATGCAGCTGTTATTAAAGCAATTATAATACTTAGTCTAACATCAAAAAAGAAAAATGGAAATAATGGTATTAAGCTTCCTATGATTGCGCTAAAACCAACTATAAATGAACTTTTTCCAGGATTCTCGTACTCATGTCTTAACATTCCAAGTTCCTCTGCCATCATTGTTTCAAGCCAAACTTTTTTATTATTTATAATCTTGCTAACAATTTTATTTAAAAAAGTTCCACGAAAACCTTTTTTATAATAAATGTCATAAATCTCTTTTTTCTCTAGTTTTGGTGTATCTTTAATTTCTTGCTCTTCTCTTTTTAATTGACTTAAATAATGATCCTTAGCAGCTTTTGTTGAAGTATAAGCAACAGCAGCCATTGATATGGACTCAGCAAATGTTGCAGCTAAACCAGCTATAATTACAATTTTTGTTTCAAACGTAGCAGCAGCAACTGCTAATATTACACCAAGAACATTTACCAAACCATCTTGTCCCCCAAGAATAATATCTTTTAAATTAAAACTAGAATTATTATGTATTTCATTAATATTTTGCATAAATTTTTATTAATTTTTTAATATATAAATCTAACCAAAAGTAAAAGCATATAATTTAAAATCTTTAGAAATAGTTTCAAGTTTTAATGTATGTTGCTCAATATTTTTTATTTTTGTTAACTCATATAAATTTGGTTTAGTAACTTTAACATAACTTATCTTACCATGAAATCTAACATCTTTGCTAGAATTTTCTTTTGTTAAATATTTATTGTCTAAATAAACTATTGCTTCAAAAGGTTTTTTATCTGGTACTAAAACTGCATTTATTGAATGTGCATTATATTTGAATATTAAACTTCCTTTCTTGCCAGCATGTTTTAAATATTCTTTATCTTGAATCCAGTCTCCATCTAAATAAATTACATTTAACTCATATTTACTAGGGTCAATATAATGATTGCAACTCCCAGGAACACATAAAGCACCATTTCCTATTCCATTATTTCTTAAACTACCAGCATATGTTTCTGGACTAATATTAAAACCTGGAATAAATTCTTGATCATGAGAAATTTTAAAATTAATTTCTTCTCCATTTTCTTTTAATAATTTTACAATATTTTCTTCTATTTCTTTATAACCTCCTTCTCCGACATGACCATACTTTATTCTACCTCGAGCATCTATTAAAGTTTGTTTAGGCCAATATCTATTACCATAAATATGCCATGTTATGTTATCTGAGTCAAGTGCAACAGGATATTTAATTTCAAGATCTTTCACAGCTTTTTTTACATTCTCACTAATTCTTTCAAAATCAAATTCTGGCGTATGAACTCCAATTAAAATAAATTTATATTTTTTGTATTTTTCATAAATTTGTTTTATATGGGGCAAAGTGCGTAAGCAATTTATACATGAATAAGTCCAAAAATCTAATAAAACAACCTTTCCTTTTAATTGTTTTAATGTCAATGGCTTAGAATTAATCCAGCCTTTAATGTTTTGAAATTCAGGAGTTTTTACTTCGAACATTCTTTTTCATCATCCTCCTTTCTTTTTTTAATTCTTTTAATAAATCTTTTACTTTAAACTCTTTACTTATTTTTGTTACGGTAGCAAATATTGCTTTAGGTAAATTACTTTTTTTATAAAAATCTATAAAACTATTTAATTGAGAATCAGAAAAACCATTTAATATTATTACTTTATGTTTTTCTTCTTTCTTTCCTTTTTTAAGTTCACGAAAATCAGATTTTTGTTTTGGCATAAAAATTAATAATTAATTTACTTTATAAAATTTATTATAAGCTATAATCCTTTTCAATTTTTCTAACCTCTCTTCTAAAAATTTTTCTGGTAGTGTAAAATGGTACTAATACTCCATTTTTTTCTCTAAACTCTTTCTGAATAAATCGCCTGAAAGTTACTTTTTTATCTTTTAAAATATTCTCGTCACTTATAATCTGATCAGAAGGAATTACAAGCATATAGCCGCATCTATCTGTTTCAAAATATTGTTTTATCGGATTTGATATTTGATTAATTCTATACTCTATCATTGTATTAATAACATCAGGAAATCTGTATCTACCTACTTTAACTTCAACTAAAACAGGAAGTCCATCTACCAATAACAGCTCATCTATTTCACAGTGGTATATATTATTTTTACTTACTATGAGACCAGTATGACCAACATCCGAATAATGATAAGTATATCCAGATTTTGATGCTCCGTTAGGTATTTGGTCTATAAAAATTCTTCCTTCATATTGAGTACATATTTCTTCTAATGTTAATCGCACATAGCTTTCTGCTAAGTATGAAGCTAAAGTATTAAAACTAAAATCTCCTTTCCTGTTCATTCTAATATTCTTAAATCTTTCAACTATTTCATCCCAATTAGGTTTAAAATTAGGGAATATTTCACATATCTCGCAAAGCAATTGATTTTTGGTTAACATGTTCTATAAAATTTATCTAGGTAATCTAAAAAAAATATTTATAAACTTTAGCTTTAAACCATATTATATGAATAGAAGGGATTTTTTAAAGTTACCATTATTATATTATTTTCCTAATGGTAAAAGTTCATTAGAAGATAAGGTAAGATCTAGAGCACATAAGTCAAAACATTTGAGTTTAGAGTCTATTGCAAAAATTAAAAATATAGGCCCTCTAAAAGAAAACGATTTTGTGATAAGCTATGACATATTTGATGATTCCCTTGAGCTCGATATACCTATAGATTTAGGAGATGCCTCTATAAGATATTCAAAAGAGAAGGGGGTCCTTGATTTAGGCATAGATGAATTTTCTTTAACAGTAAAGTTTTTTAGTATGTTTTCTAAAAGTGTTGATTCTATATTAAATTTGGAGAATATACGTTATTTTGTTGAATTTGATAAAAAATTTAGGTGGATTAGATATAGAGAAAATTTTACTTATGGAGGATTGCAAAAGGAAGATTCAAATTTATACGAGCGTGAGGGAAGTATGCTGTCTAGTAATGGAAAAAAATCTCCGTCTAACAAAAAGTTGCATAATCCATTATCTTTAATATTTGAAATTCTAAATGGCAATAATGTAAAAAATTTTGAAATGATTGCTAACGGAATTCATTCTAAAAATCTTACTTTGAGTTATAGCAAATTTAATGATGATGTAAGTATAGTTGAAGGTAATTTTGATAAGTCAGTAATTGGTAAATTTAAAAGTTTTTACGCATTACTTTGCAATAATATTCCTATAGCTGGTTATATCTATCAAAAAGGTAGAAGAATTAGTTATGTTAGGGGGGAACTAAGGAAGATTAAAATTAATGGTGAAGATATAATTTAATTTTTTCTATAAATTTTTAATAAAACATATCCAGAAATTATAATTAATATAATGCTTAAATATTGTCCTAGATTTAATCCATAATATAATGGATCTTCTCTCCAGAAATCTAAAACAAATCTTCCAATAGCTAACATTAACATTGCTATCCAAAATAAATACCCAGGCTTATACTCTTTTTTATTTATTATTAATAATATTATAAAAACTAAAAAACGTTTTAAAGCAGCATAGATTTGATAAGGATGTCTGCAACCTTCTACATTAGAAAAATTAAAACACCATTTAACATTTGTAATTGTGCCATAGATTTCTGAATTAAGTAAGTTGCCTATTCTTCCTAAAGCTAATGCGAATACAGCTGGGATAATTAATAAGTCTGCTAATTTTGCTAAACTTATTTTATATTTTCTAGAAAATAAATAACCAGCTATACTTGCACCAATTAAACCACCATGAAAACTTAATCCACCTTTCCATATTGCAAATATTTCTAAAGGATTACTGAAATAATAACGAGGTTGCCAGAATAATATTTCAAATATTCTTGATCCTAATACGACACCAATAACTAAATAAAATATTAAATCATAAATTTGATCTTTGCTTAGCTCAAGTAAACCTTTTTTTCTATAATAATTTAGCCATAATAATGTTATTACAAAACCAAGGATAAATATTAATCCATACCATTTTACACTAAATGGTCCGATTACAAATAAATCTGGATTAACATTAAAATTAATCACAAATTTAATTAGAAATAAGCTTATTTAAATTTAATCTTTAATATTCATATTCTTCAAAAGATTCTTTAGGAGCGCCACAATTTGGACAAATATCTGGTGGTTCATTACCTTCATGAATATAACCACATACATTACATTTCCATCTCTTAATGGTTAATTGTTCCATATAAATTAGATAGTAAGAAATCTTTTAAATCTTTTTAATTTTAACACCCTTAACTAAATTTCTTGAATACTTATCTTTTAACAAACTTTTAACATAATCATTAGCTTTAGTATATTTACGTTTTAATTTAACATACACTTTATAATTATCTTGCATTATTTTATAATTTTTCCATTTCTGTTTAAATTTAATAACATTTTCTTTAAAATCTTTAGGTGGTCCATAATGAATTATTTCTTTAGATAATTTTTCTTTATTTAGCATATAATAAAAATAAGCTTCTTTTTGCCAATACCAATTTGCATCCTTAATTTTAAATCCATACTCGATTAATTTAGTTTTAATATAGTTAAATGCTTTTAATAATTTTGCTCCAACAATATCCTCTTTACCAGCTAATGGTTTAACATTTAATACAATTAAATCATAATTTTTGTATTTATTTTTTAGTTCATTTAAATTAAATTTCTTTTCTAAGAAGAATTCTTCATGTGGTTCTTTAAGATAAGCTTTACAAAGCTCAATAAACTTATGGAATTTTTCATCTGATAAAGCTGCAGCAGCATTTCTACTTGCTTGTACAGGATCAATTAAAACTAAGCTAGCTAATTTATCTTTATTTAAATTTCTCAAGGCTTCATTTTTATTTTTATAATATTTACTTGGATCTATTACTAAAGGATGTTGCCATTTTACAGCTGCTTTTACTAAATTCATAAATGTTTTATAATAAATTGTTAAGGCTTCTGTTATATAACCTGAAAAACCTGAAATATAAGACTCTGCCCCATATAAGTTGTTAGCTTTTAGAAATGCTTTAGTTAATCTAATTTGTTCAGGGTTTTTATTATTTGCTCGAACCCAAGCAACATGTAATGGACTAACATCTGTTATATTAACTGCTTGCTTAGAATTTTTAATATCTAATACGGGAATTAATTCAAATAAATAATTTCCTTGCCTAATTTGCAAGTAATCACGAGACCCATGTACTATTGTAAATTTAATTCCTTTTAGCCATGATTGTAGTATTTTGCTAATGTCTTTATCTTTGTATTTATTATAAGGAAATTTAATGAAAAAATCAATATCATGATCTCCCGCAAGCCAAGTATTTTTAGCCATACTTCCACCAAGCTCGAGTTTAGCATCTTTTATTTTTTGTTTAAGCTTTTTTACAAAACTAGAAATTAAAGAATTTACTTTGGTTATTTCTTTTTTACTTGGAGCAATATTATTTATAATATCCATAATATTAATTAGTAAAGTTACTATTTAAAGTTATTTTTTCTTTATTACAACATGTTTAGTTAAAATAGAATTAGGAATGTAAACAATATCACCATTTCTAGTTCGAACTTTAGTTTCTAATAAGCTTATATTTAATATCTCACCTTCAATATTATTTACAAGTATTTTTTCTCCTGGCTTAATGTTACGTTTTTGATATAGTGTTAAGCCAGCAACAAAATTTGGAATAAAATCTTTAACAGCCAATATCATAAATATTAATAATGCAATTAAAATTACTATTAATATTATATTTA
>CAYHTT010000018.1:0-7847 GCA_964359725.1 Candidatus Woesearchaeota archaeon
ATTAAAGAAATCAGGATAAGCTGTATGTATTGCTGTAATATCCCAAACAATACCTTGAATGTATACAGGAATTTTATCAAGCATTCCATTTCTTACAGCTTTTTCAATTATTACCATTATCTCTTGAGCCCTTCCTGTTCCTAATACAGGCATTAAAACTTTTCCACCTCTTTCAAGTGTTTTTTTAATCATATCAAATAATTGTTGTTCAGCTTCTCTTCTACTTGGATAATTATCATTTCTACCACCA
The DNA here is from genome assembly GCA_964359725.1 of Candidatus Woesearchaeota archaeon. Taxonomy (GTDB): domain Archaea; phylum Nanobdellota; class Nanobdellia; order SCGC-AAA011-G17; family GW2011-AR20; genus CAYHTT01. Next base: position 251 of record CAYHTT010000018.1, read on the forward strand.
TATGTACTTTCAAGTATCATTGTTTCTAATCTAGGAAATCTAGTTACAGCTGAATTTAACAAATTAGAAGTTTCATAATTCATATCAGCTGTGTAAAGTAAATTATGTAAACCATTTCCAATATTTAAATGGACCATTGCACTTCCTAAAGTATGGCCAGCATCATAAAATGTAACTCTAATATCGGGAGTAATATCACTTACTTCATCATATTCCAATGTTATGCTATGTTTGATCATTTCTTTTATATCTGTACTCGAGAAAATAGTTTTTCTTCCTTCTTTTTGTGCCACGCTTATATAATCTAAAGCCATTAAAGCAGCAACATCTCTTCCGGGCAAGGTAAAATAAGTTGGTCCTCTATAACCCATTTTATATAAATATGGAACAAAGGCTGAATGGTCAACGTGAGGATGCGTAACAATAATAGCATCTAATTTATCTAAGTTAAACTCTGGAATATTTAGTATAGGATAAGAATTTTCTTCGTCTTTTGCACTTACATCTATTCCACAATCCAATAATACACTAGATTCTTGAGTTTGTAATAAAATACAACTTCTTCCTACTTGCCTTGCTCCACCTAAAAAAGTAACTCTAATCCACTCATCTTTTTTTGCATTAGTCCAACCACCATAAATTCTCTCGCCAACTTTATTTAAGAATTTTTTTCTGTAATCATTATGTTCATAAAGTACTTTTCTTATTTTTTCAATAATTGGAGATCTTATAGGAGGAGATCTTCTCACATGGGGTATCCAAAATGTTTTTCTTCTAATTTCTTTTAATAATTCTCCCGATTTACCAATAACTAATCCTGGTTTTTCAGCTTCTAATATAACTTTACTTCTTGGAGCATCAAATATAATATTACCTAAACCAGCTTCATTTGGAATTAATTTTCTAATTTCTTTCTCTGCTTTTTCTTCTTGCATTAATAAACTTGGATCCGGTCTAAGCTCAATTCTTTTCTTTATTTTATTAACTATTTCCTTAATTAAATTATTATTATTTAATAAAAATTCTTTACTCTTAGTATAAAGAACAATATTTGCACCTTCAAAACCAGAATCAACTATTTCAGCATCTTCTGGTATATATTTTAGTACTTCCTTCAATAATTCATTCATAGTAAGAAAAATTTCTGTTTAATCTGTTTATTTTGCTATAATGTTAATTTTAATTCCTTTTCAAGTACTTTTTTAGCTCCGTCTTTTGTTATAGTAACAATATCATAACCAGAACCACTTGCGACATCTCTTTGCAAAGCAGCATTTAATGCTTTTATTGCTAATTTAATACCCTCATCTACATTAATATCTTTATTATAATTAGCTTCAAGAACTCCTAAAGCAAATTCTGAACCACTTCCTTCACAATAATATTCATCTTGTATATTTACACTTCCATCTACCCCGACATCATATAAATGATAACCTCTATCATCTCTTCCACCAACCATAAACCCAACTATTCCAGGAATTGCGCTAAATTTTCTAATATTACTATAAACTAAAGTTCCAAGTAAATTTGCAACCTCTTTTGTATTTGGTCTTCTTCCTCTTCTTATAGTATCTAAGCGTAATTGGGCTTTAATTATTTTAGTGAGTAATTGAGCATCTGAAACTAAACCAGCCATTGTTAAAGCAGTATCTTCATTTAATAATGCAATTTTCTCAAACTTCTTACTAGCAATCATGTAACCCATTGTTACTCTTTTGTCTGCTGCTAATACCACACCATCTTTACAAACTATTGCTATTGTTGTTGTACCAGTCTTCATTAATTCTTTTTCCATTTTAACTCATTAGAACTCAATTTAAAATGGTTAACTCTTGGGATTTATAAACTTTTCGCTGTTACACCTCTTCTATAATTGTTATTTAATAAATCTTCTAAATTTTTAGAATCTTCCTCGCTAATACTCAAGAGCGTGCTAATTCTATTTAAAGAATCTACCCTGGGTTTCCTATAACCCCCAACCCAATGATATACTAAATCCTTATCTTGAGTAATATTTAAGTCCATTAAATCTTTAATAAATTTTGTGATACTCCCTTCTCCACTTCCATATCTTAATCTGATATAATATCTAATTATATCTCCAATCTCTTTAAAAGGCCTCTTTTCTCCTTCATAATATTCTTTTTGATATTTTCTAATATTTTTCCTATTATTTTGATAATAGCTTCTTATTTGTTCTCTATAATTAGCATAATGTTTTTTTCTCCACATAATAAAGCGAGCTTTATTTCCCTTATAGAATTGTTTCCCATAAAATGAAGATACAGGATGCCATTTATAATAGCTATCTAATTTTTCTAGTTTTAATAATTTGCTTATTATACTACGCTGAGTTCTTTTCCTACCAGTCTCAACTTTTATAAAATCAATAAATTCATTCAAACTAAGTCCATCTCTATAACTTTCATATAATAAATTTACTTCTGCTTTACTCCATCTGCATCTTTTCATATTACGCATCTTTGTATGTATAAATCTTATTACATTTATATTTTTTCTTTAAACCAAAATCTTTATAAATGCACCTTAAAGCATTATTTTAAATGTTTACTATTGTGCTTGACACAAATATAATATTAGACGCTATAAAATTCAAAGTTGATTTATTTCAAGAATTAAAAAGGATATGCAATTTTAATTATAATGTTGCAATATTAGACAAAACTTTAGATGAACTAAAAGATAAAAAAAATTCAAAATTGGCTTTAGCGTTAATAAAAAAATACAAAATAAAAATAATTAAAACAAATCAAGGTTATGTTGATGATATCTTAGCTAAATTAAATAAAAATTATATAGTAGCCACAAATGACAAGGGGTTAAAGAAGTTATTAAAGAATAAACATTATATAACATTAAGACAAAAAAAATATCTTATACTAGAAAATGTTTTATGAAGTCACGTTAAAAAACCATGTTAGAGTACCACCAAGTAGCTTTACTATGGATGTTGAGGACGCTATTTTACAGGAACTCGGTAAACAATTTCAAGATTATGTTTCTAAGGATTTTGGAGTTGTAATTGCGATTTCAGATATTGTTGAAATTCGCGAGGGCATAATAATTCCGGGAGATGGTGCTGCTTATTATGATACAACATTTAAAGTATTTACATTTAAACCAGAGTTACAAGAAGTTGTACTTGGAAATGTAAGTGAGATAGCTGATTTTGGTGCTTTCATTAATATTGGCCCAGTTGATGGTATGGTGCATATTGGTCAAACAATGGACGATTTTGTTAGCTTTAGTAAATCTGGTGTTTTAACAGGAAAGGAAACTAAAAAAACATTAAAAATTGGGGATGATTGTAGAGCTCGTATAATAGCAATAAGCCATAAAGAAATTAAAAACATTAAAATAGGATTAACAATGAGACAATACTTACTTGGTAATCTAAATTGGGTTAAAGAAGAATTAAAAAAATCAAAGGAAAAGGAAAAGTAAAATGGTAAAGAAAGTTTGTAAAAAATGTAAAATATTTGTTGAAAAAGATACTTGTCCAATTTGTAATGATAAACAATTTACAACAACTTGGAAGGGCAGAATAGTTATATTAGATGTTAATAAATCAGAGATAGCTAAAAAACTTGAAATTAAAAAAGACGGTGAATACGCAATTAAAACAAGATGAAATTAATAAAAGAAGAAGAACATAAATTACTTGATAGAAAGAGAATAATAGCTGAAATTATGCATGAGAAAAATAAAACCCCAACAACGCAAGAAGTTATTAAACAATTAGCTGAAAATTTAAAAGTTAATCCTGAATTAATTAAATTAAGACATATTTATACACATTTTGGTGCGAGTAAATCTAAAATTATAGCACATGTTTATAATAATTTAGCAACATTAAAAGCTCTTGAAGAATTTAGAAAAAAGAAAAAAATAAAGAAAGCTAAAGAACAAAAACCAGAAGCTAAAACAGAATAAAAATGGTAAAAAGAAAAGTTAAAAACAAAAAACCAAGTCAACGCTGGAAAAAATATAAATTACAATCTGGAAAATTAATTAGGGAAAGAACATGTCCTAAATGTGGTCCTGGTATATTTCTTGGAGTACATAAAGATAGATATTATTGCGGTAATTGTCATTATGTTGAGATCATAAAGAAATAATTAATTTTAATCTAAATATCTTTCAATTACCATTTGTAATGTATCTTGTCTTGCTAGAAATTCAGGATGTTTCTTTCTTACAGATTTTACTGATAATCTACCTAATTCATCTACCTCATATCTATTATAATAATTAAGTGTTGGTATTTCATTATCCTTTCTTATAAAATTAGAAATATATTCTTCATAATTCCTATATACTGGAGGATTTTGTGATGGACTCATTACTCTATAATTTTTCTCAAATCCTCTGGAACTATGATAATAAACACCGTATTGTTTATTATTAAGCATAACTATATTGTTAATTTTTCTATTTTGATTAGTTATAATATCGTATAATAACAAAAAACTAGCGAATGCTATAGCCCCAATGAAAATATAATTTAAGGGTGTTTTTTGAAATTTTAAATTTCTCATTTTTAAATTTTATTTTAAGAATATTATTAAAACCCAAGAAAGCTACCATAAAGATAGCCTTCATGGGAAAAAAGAGGTGATATAAATATTATAGAATAGAACTAATATATAAAGCTTTCGGTATGTATAAACTTTATAGTGGTTACAAAGAATAATTTAAAGAATTGTCTCTTGTATTTAGAAACATTTATAATTCAGCTTAATTAAATAATATTATGCAAGATAAACTTTATGAAATTCTTGTTAATAAAGATGAAATAACTTGGCAAAGTTTAATTTATGATTTAATTAAATCTGAGCAATTAGATCCTTGGGATATTGATATAAGTTTATTAAGCAAACGCTATATTGAGGCATTAAAAAAAATTCAAGAAGCTAATTTTTTTATTTCTGGCAAAGTTTTATTAGCGGCTGCTTTCTTACTAAAAATAAAATCAGAAAAATTAATTGAAGAAGATTTTTTAGAATTTGATAATTTACTTTATCCACCAGATATAGATGAACTTGATTTGTATGATGAAACTTCTAAAACTTATATTAATCCAGAACATCCTCAATTAACTATTAAAACCCCATTAGCAAGAAAAAGGAAAGTTAATATTAATGATTTAATAGTTGCATTACAAAAAGCTCTTGGAGTTAATCAAAGAAGAACTTTACGTAAATTAAGAGAACAACAAATAAATGTAGAAATTCCAGTAAAAAAAATTGATATTACAAAATTAATAAAGGAAGTTTATAATAAAATAATTAATTTCTTTAAATTTAGAAAAGAAATTTTAACATTCGATAAATTAGTGCCAAGTGAGAAAAAAGAAGATAAAATTCTAACTTTAATACCTTTATTACATCTAGATACAGAAGAAAAAATTAATATTAATCAAGAGAAACCTTTTGGTGAAATTATTATAGAAATAAAAAAATAAATTTTCAAAAGTTTTATAAAGAAAAAATTTACTTAAATTTATGGGAATTTATGAAGAAGCAATTAAAAGACCATTTACAGATTTTAAAAAATTATTAATTGGAATTTTATTTAGCATTTTACCAATAATTAATTTTATTGCAATAGGTTATAGTTTAGTAGCTGCAAAAACTGTTTTTAAACAAAATTATGAATTACCAAAATGGGAAAAATTCGGAAATTTATTTGCTAAAGGTTTAATCGCATTTTTAATTAATATATTTTATTTAATACCTGTAATAATTATTGGATTTATATTAATGATGATTAACATGTTTAGATTTAATTTTATGGATCCTAATGAAATGTTCAGGATGATATCAGATTGGCCAATAACTGTAATGGGTTTGGTTTCTATATTCGCTTTATTAGCTATTTATGTTACTCCAGCTGCAATATTAACTTACTTAGTAAATGAAAAATTTGAAGACGCTTTTAAACTAAATAAAGTTTTTAAAAAAGCATTTAATAATAAATATTTTTTAACTTATTTGGTGATATTTATTTATATTATTATAATTAATTTTTTACTTGCTTATATTCCTTTTATTGGTAGAGCAATTGCTGGCTTTATTACTTTAATAACATTTTATACTGCTTTAGCAAGTGTTTATAAAACTTAGAATTTTTTGAATTTTAAAATTAGTTCATTTAAGCTAAATAATTTTTCCTTTCCAGTTTTCATATCCCTTAATTTAATTTTATTTTGTTTTAATTCTTTCTTGCCAATAATAATTACATAAGGTATCGCAAGTTTATTAGCATATTCTAAATTTTTACTTATACTACGGAAATTTAGATCAATATCGCATTTTAAATTATTTTGACGTAATTTATTTAATATAGCTAAACTTTTCTCTAAAGTATTTATCGGAATTAAATAAAATTGTGTTAAAGTCTTAATTTGTTTATCCTTTTCTTTTAAAGCTAAATTAATAACATTTAATCCAAAACTAATTCCAACAGCAGAAATTTTTTTATTTCCAATAAAAGCACCAATCATATTATCATATCTTCCACCACCAGCTACACTAGATTTAATCTTGCTATTAACTAAATAAACTTCAAATATTGTACCAGTATAATAAATTAATCCACGAGCTAAACTAATATCTACTTCTAAATTTTTAACATTTAATAATTTACAATATTTTAATAATTCTTTTAATTCATTTATTCCTTCTTTGTTTTTGATAACCTTAGCAACATCATTTAAATCATCTGTAAAAATCAAGTTTAGTAATTTATCTACTTTCTTAAAACCTTTTTTAGTTAATTCTTTTTTAACATTACTTAATCCAATTTTATTTAATTTATCTATTGTTAATATTACACTTTCTCTCTTATTTTTAGAAATGTTAAATGACTCCATTATAGCATCTAATATCTTACGATTATTTACTTTAATTATGAATTTTAAATTTAATTTAGAAAATACCTCGCTTGTAATTGTAAGTAATTCAGCATCTGCTAGCATACTTGAGCTTCCAACTGTATCAGCATCTAACTGTGCAAATTCTCTCATTCTACCAGTTTTTACAGGCCCATCTCTAAATACTTGCCCTAGTTCATAACGTTTAAAAGGCATTTTTAAATTAGGATTTTGCGCAATATATCTTGCAAGAGGAACAGTTAAATCATACCTTAATCCTAAATCACGTTTACCTTGATCTTTAAATTTAAAAGTTTCTTTTAATATTTCAGAACCACCAGCATATTTTGCAGCTAATGTTTCATATCTCTCAAGTGTAGTTGTTTGTAATGGATTAAAACCATATTTTTCACAAATCTCTGTAATAATTTTTATAATTCTATTTAATGAAATCATTTCTTCTACATTAATATCTTGTGTGCCTTTTGGGTTTTGTATCATTTTAAGAGGGCGATTGCGGGGAATCGAACCCCGGTTTCAAGGGCCACAGCCTTGAGTTCTACCACTAGACTACAACCGCCATTCTCCATAAATTTAATATTTTTAGAACTAGTTAAATCTCTACCTATGAACTAAATCACCAATTGTCATTTTCATAAAATTAAAGATATTTAGTTATTTATAAGTTTAACGATTTTC
>CAYHTT010000019.1:0-6411 GCA_964359725.1 Candidatus Woesearchaeota archaeon
AAATGGAAAATATTAAAGGCATTATCAGGGTAGCAAATTCTGATATAGTAGGAACTAAACCGATTTATGATGGATTAAGAAAGATTAAAGGTGTTAATTTTATGTTCTCTAATGCAATCTGTAATTATCTTAACTTAGATAAATTTAGAAAAATTGGAACTTTAAATGAAAAAGAAATTAAAAGTATTGAGGAATTAATAAAAAATCCTGCTGACTTACCAAAATGGTTGCTTAATAGAAGAAAAGATTATGATACAGGAAAAGATTTACATTTAACTGGAGCAACATTAAATTTAAGCAAGGAATTTGATATTAAAAGATTGAAGAAAATTAAATCTTATAGGGGAATTAGACATGCTCTTGGTCAACCTGTTCGCGGCCAAAGAACTAGATCTCATTTTAGAACTGGTATTAGCGTAGGAGTACAAAGAAAAGCTGCTGTTGCTGCTCAAAAATCAGCTGAGAAAGAAGGTAAAAAGAAACGCGAGAAAGAATAAAAATGGGAGATCCTCGAAAATTAAGAAAAAAATATCAACCACCGAGACATCCATGGCAAGGTTCTAGAATTGAAGCTGAAAAAGTATTAACTAAGGAATATGGATTAAAAAATAAAAAAGAAATCTGGAAAGCTCAATCATTACTCAGAAAATTTGCAAAAGAAGCTAAAAATCTATCAACAATAAAAACATTACATGATCAAAAACTTAAAGAACAATTATTAACTAGATTAAATAAATTAAATTTGTTGAAAGCTAATGCTAATTTAGAAGATGTACTTAGTTTAAGTTTAAAAAATATTTTAGATAGAAGATTACAAACATTTGTTATTAAAAAAGGTTTAGCAAAAACAGCTAATCAAGCAAGACAATTTATTACCCATGGGCATATTGCAGTTAAAGGACAAAAAATTAATATTCCAGGTTATTTAGTAAATAAGGATGAAGAAGATTTTATAACATTTTCAGAAAAATCTAAATTAAACAATGCAGAGCATGCAGAAAGAATTAAAGTAAAGGAAGTTAAAGAAACCAAAGAGATTAAACAAAATGAAACAAGACAAGCTTAGATGGGGATTAGTACATATTTATGCTAGTTATAATAATACAATAATTCATTTAACTGATTTAACTGGCTCAGAAACATTAGGAAGAGCTTCTGGAGGAATGATTGTTAAAACTCACAGATTAGAAAGTTCACCAACAGCAGCAATGGCAGCAGCAAAAAGAATTGGTGAATCAGCTCGTGAAAATGGAATAAACGCTTTACATATTAGAGTAAGAGCACCAGGTGGGCATGAAGGACCTCATAATATAGGACCAGGAGCACAAGCAGCAATAAGAACATTATCAAGAGACGGATTTAAAATTGGTAATATAGAAGATGTTACAACATTCCCTCATGGTGGATCGAGACCCTCGCATTTTAGAAGAGGAAGACGGGTATAAAGAAAACTTTAAAAAGCCTTATCTTTGCTTAATAATATTCTTAAAATGGAAATTAAAATTCTCAATAATAAAGATAATAAACTTAGCTTTATTATATATGCTATAAATCCAGCTTTAGCTAATACCTTACGTAGATTAATGATAGCTGAAGTTCCTGTTCTTGCAATAGAAGAAGTTGAATTTGCTAAAAATAGTTCTGCATTATATGATGAGATTTTAGCACATAGACTAGGTTTAATACCGTTGAAAACTGATTTAAAAAGTTATAATTTAAAAGATGAATGCAAATGTAAAGGTAAAGGTTGTGCATTATGCGAATTAAAATTAACTTTAAAATCAAGTGGACCAGCAACAGTTTATTCTTCTGATTTAAAAAGTACAGATCCAAAAGTTAAGCCAGTTTATCCTGAAATGCCTATTGTTGATTTAACTAAAAAACAAAAACTTGAATTAGAAGCTACTGCTATTCTTGGCAAAGGCAAAACACATGCAAAATTTTCTCCTGGATTAATTTATTATCGTGGTTATCCTGAATTTATAGTTAAAGATAAATCCAACTTAAAAAATTTAGCTGAGAATTTAAAAAATATAGTTAATTTAAAAGGTGATAATCTACAAATTAATGATATATTAAAATGGAATGAAACTTATGAACAAATTCTTGAGCAAAATAATATAGAAGTTAAAAATAGCGAAGAGGATTTTATTTTTAATATTGAATCATGGGGGCAATTATCCTGCAAGGAAATAATGCTTAAAGCCTTAGAAATTTTTAATGATAAATTAGATGAATTTAGTAATAAATTAAAAAAAGCAAAATAATTAAATTAGCTAATTCTTTAATTTTTTGTAAGCGGGAGTGTCAGAGTGGACAAATGAGCATGGCTAAGGACCATGTGGCTTAGTGCCTTCCAAGGTTCGAATCCTTGCTCCCGCATAACCAGGTTCTGTAAAGTTATAGGTTGGTAGAAATTCTTAAAAGGGAAAGAATTCTGTAAAATTATGAAAGATTATGAAAGTTTTATTTGTATGCACAGGAAATGTGGGAAGAAGTCAGATAGCTGAAACTCTATTTAAAAAAATGTCAAATCACGAAGTGGCTTCTGCAGGAACAAAAGTCTATGAACATGAAGGTCAGAAAATAAAAGAGCTTCCTTTAGCAAAAGAGGTTATTGATTCTTTAAAAGAAGAAGGTTTTGATGTATCAGAAAATCAGAGAAACCAAGTAACTCCTGAAATGATAAAAAATTTTGATAAGATAATCTTAATGACTGAACCAGAAAACACCCCTAATTTTTTAAAGGGAAACAAGAAAGTTATTTATTGGGAAATAGAAGACCCTAAAGGAAAATCTTTAGAGGAGCATAAAAAACTTGTAAAGCATATAAAGGGACTTATAAAATATTTTATTAAAAGAAATAGTCTATAATCTTTAGTTTTTCTGACTTGCTAAATATATCAAGTTAAGCCATTTATTTTTACCAACCGAAGATTTGACAGAGCCGCATAACCATAAAGCTTTTAAATCAACTAAAAGCATTTTAATAATTCTAAAATGGGATTAATAAATAAATTAAATGAACAAGGATTAAGTGGAAGAGAAATAGAAATAGCTGGAAAGATAGTAAATTTTTTAAAAGATGGAACTCAAAAAAAATTAATGGAATTAGTTGGGATAGATGAATCAGAATATCTTCATTCCGAAATTTTAGATGTAATAACTTGGTTAAGAGAACATGATATACTTTATTTAAATATAAGAAATGGTAAGTATTCATTAGCAGATGAACACTTGGATATGAAAAATATAAAATTCTATATACCAAAAAACTTTCCTTATCAAATATTTATGAATTAAAATGGTAAAACATACAGGTCCAACAACTTTAGAATTACAGAGTTTAATTAAGGAATTAAAAGAATTATATTTAAAAAATAAAGTTAAATTATGGAAAAGAATTGCTTATGAACTAGAAAAGTCAACTAGAAAAAGAAGAATAGCTAATTTATATAAAATTAATAAATATACAAGAGAAGGGGAGATTGCTTTAGTTCCAGGAAAGGTTTTAAGTTTAGGAAGTTTAGATAAAAAATTAACTATAGCTGCATATCAATTTTCAAATCAAGCTAAACAAAAAATAAATAAAATTGGTAAAGCTATTTCAATAAAAGAATTAATAAAACAAAATCCTCAGGGTAAAAAGGTAAGGATAATAGGATAAATTAAAATGATACAATGTGAATCATGTGGAATGCCAATGAAAAAATTAAGTCATTTTGGCGGATTGAAAATAAATAATAAATATTGTGTTTATTGCACAGATGAAAAAGGCAAATTAAAATCATTTGAACAAAAACGTGAGGAAATAATTAATTATCATATACAAGAATCCAAACTTAATAGAAAAGATGCTGAAAAAATAGTTGATCAACAAATGAAAAAATTTACTATATGGGGTAAGTATTATGATCATTAATGCTCAAGACACAATTTTAGGAAGATTAGCTAGTTACGTGGCAAAAAAAGCTTTACTTGGTGAAAATGTAGAAATAGTAAATTGTGAAAAAGCTGTTATTACAGGCGGGAAAAAAAATATTCTTGAAAAATATAAAGCTCGAGTAAAAAGGGGTAATCCGTTTAAAGGACCTTATTTTCCTAGAAGAGCAGATATGATTGTAAGAAGAGCTATTAGGGGAATGCTACCAAGAAAAAAAGCTCGTGGAAGAGATGCGTATAAAAACATTAAATGTTATTTGGGCATACCAGAAAATTTAAAAAACGAAACTTTTATTACTTTAGAAGAAGTTAATATCAATAAAGTAAAACCATTAAAGTTTATTTATCTTAATGAAATAAGCAAAATGTTTGGAAGATAAAATGGTAAAAATAATACATGTTTCAGGTAAAAGAAGAAAAGCTATAGCTCGTGCTACAGTCAAGGTTGGAAAAGGTCAAGTTAGAGTAAACAAGAAATTAATTAACTTATATCAACCAAAATTAGCTCGCTTAAAAATAATGGAGCCTTTAATGATAGCAGGTAATGATGTAATAAATAAAGTTAAAATTGATGTTGATGTAAATGGTGGTGGGTGGATGGGCCAAGCAGAGGCTGCAAGATTAGCAATTGCACGAGGCTTAGTACAATTTACTAATAGCAAAGTATTAGAAAAAAACTTTTTAGATTATGATAGACAATTACTTGTAGCAGACGTAAGACAAAGAGAAAGTCGAAAACCAAATACGCATTCAAAAGCAAGATCAAAGGTGCAGAAGTCGTATAGGTAAAATTAAAAATGATAATTCCAATTAGATGTTTCAGTTGCGGAAAACCAGTTGCACATTTATGGAAATCCTTCAAGGAAAGAACTAATAAAGGAGAAGATATAAAAAAGGTTTTAGATGATTTAGGATTAGGAAGATATTGTTGTAGAGCTTTATTTATGGGTCATGTTGATTTATTGCATGATATTGCTGAATTTAAAAAAGATTAGATTTTTATTCTTCACTTAATCTCTCTTCTAATTCAGAAATTCTTTCCTCTAATTCTCTTTCTTTACTTCTAAGATTGATATGAATTGTTATTCCATTATATATAAAATCTAAATAACCTTTTTGTTTACTATAACCCAAATCTGTTATTTTATTTTTTTCTGAATTAGAGATTTGTACTTCATCAACTTCTAAAGCAAGTTTTGGGTTTATTTCTATATAACTATTACCTCCTCCAACATATAAAGATCCTCCACCTTTTATTGTTAAAGGAATTTTTTCAACAGTAGCTTTTAAATTTTTTAGGCTCTTTAATAATGCATCTTTATTTTCATCATATCTTAAAATAAAATAACAATCTTTTAAATCCATAAAATTAATTACAAAGAAAAATATAAAAATCTATCTTTTATTAAACCTCATATATTTTTTACAATTAAAACAATAATATATAACACGAGATTTATGCAATCTTACTCTAGCATTTTTTCCAGGAACTAAATATGTATAGCAATGTTTGCAAAATTTTCTTTTATACTCACGAGGGAATCTTAAATTTATTTTCATTGCAGCTTTTCTAGCTAATTTAACATATTTATTACTTAGCTCAGGATTTTTATTGAATTGTATTTTAGCCTCGTGGAATAATTTTTTTACTAATTCAAGAATTTGTTTTTGTCCTTTTGCTTTACTTATTTTCATAATATTATGTAATTTATTAAAATATAAATGTTTTCAAAAGTTTTATAAATAAAATAATCTAATTTTATTAATATGAAAAGAAGTTCAAGACGCTGGAAAAAGAAAGGACAGATGAGATGGAAGTGGCAACGTAAAAGAATTAGGAGAGAGAAGAGAAAAAGAAGAGAAAAAGCAGGAGCATAAGCTTTAAATATAAGTTCTTAGTTAAAGAGTTTACATTTAACATGTTATGTGGAAGATAATTTAGTTATCTTCTAAATTCTTAATTAATGAATACTTAATTGGTTATTAAGTATGATGTATGAGCAATAGCAAGATGGATAAAGATTCCAAATTAAATTATAGTTTTGCAACCTAGATTTCCGTCGATCCTGCGGAAGGTCGCTGCTATTGGAATCCGACTTAGACATGCAAGTTTTGGGGTCTCGCAAGAGACACCGGCGAAAGGCTCAGTAACACGTCGATAATCTAACTTATGGTTTAGGATAACCTTGAGAAATTGAGGCTAATACTAAATAGGGGATTTGGCCTGGAATGGTATTTCCCTTAAAGGCAACGCCATAAGATGAGTCGGCGGCTGATTAGGTTGTTGGTGAGGTAAAGGCTCACCAAGCCAAAGATCAGTAGGGGGAGTGAGAGCTCTAGCCCCGAGAAGGACACTGAGAAACGGGTCCTAGTCCTAAGGGATGCAGCAGTCGCGAAAACTTTACAATGCACGCAAGTGTGATAAGGGGATTCCAAGTGCTTTACTTTTAGTAAGGCTTTTGCCAAGTC
>CAYHTT010000020.1:0-6318 GCA_964359725.1 Candidatus Woesearchaeota archaeon
TTAATATTTTTTAAATTTAAACCCAAAACTTTATCAAATTCTAACGCCAAATTATATTTTTCTTTGCTTCCTAAGTTTTTGTCTCTTAATGCATTCCATAATAAGGCTAATGTTACTGAGATATTTAGATCATTATTTATTGCTTCTAAGAATTTTATCTTATAACTAATTACAGAACCCTTTGAATCTTTTTTATTTCTTAAACCCATAATAATATTTTTTAATCTTTCAAAAGAATTCTTTGCTGATTTTAAATTTTCTAAACTAAACACTAATCTTTTTCTGTAATGTGTATTTAAACATAAATATCTATAATCTAAAGGATTAAATTTATTTTTTTCTAATGTGTCTAGGGTTATAAAATTGCCTAATGATTTTGCCATTTTTTCTTTTTCTAAAACTAAAAACTCACCATGAATCCAGAAATTAACCCATCTTTTCTTTGTTATAGCTTCAGTTTGTGCTATCTCATTAGTATGATGAATTTGTATATGATCCCTTCCACCACAATGAATATCAAATTGCTTTCCAAGATATTTTGTTGCCATTACAGAACATTCTATATGCCAACCAGGAAAGCCTTTTTTTCCCAAGAAAGCCCATTCCATTTGTCTTTTCTCGTCTTTAGGAGAGAATTTCCATAATGCAAAATCTGTTGGATGTTTCTTATCTTTAACATCAACTCTTTTTCCTGCTTGCAATCCTTGAATATTTTTTTTGTCTAAAGCCCCATAATTTCTAAATTTAGAAGTATCAAAATAAATACCATCTTCTATTTCGTATGTATAACCCAAATTCATTAATTTCTTAATCCAATTTTGCATATCTTTTATATGATTAGTAGCTTTACACCAGATATTTGGATAAAGAATATTTAATTTTTTAATATCTTTTTTGAAAGCATTTGTGTAAAATTTCGCAATTTCATAAGCTGATTTTTGTTGTTTTTTTGCTGATTCTTCTAATTTATCTCTACCAGTATCTGCATCACTTGTCAAATGGCCAACATCTGTTATATTCATTACATGTTTTATTTTTAATTTATTATAAAGTAAAGTTCTTTTTAATAAATCTTCAAAAATGTAAGTTCTTAAATTACCAATGTGAGCATATTGATAAACCGTCGGACCACAAGTATAAAGTCTAACTAAATTATCTTTTAATGGTTTAAAGATTTCTTTTTTTCTTGTTAGAGTATTATAAAGTTTAATCATTTTAATTTATCATTCACGGTTGTTTTTAATTTTTCGATGACTTTCCTAATATCTTGTTTTTTATTAGTATAATCTTCAGGTTCTACTAAAAACCCCCCCATAAGCTATTCTATTTCTTAAAATTCTTAATTTATCTATCAGATTAATCTCATATTCAAAAAATTCCTTATAAAATTCTCTTAAAAATGATATTAAATATTCATGGCTTAATGTTTTATACCCATTTAAATACATCAAAGCAGTTATTAGTTCTTTTATTATTTCATAATTATTTTCTATAAAAATTGTAGCAAATTCTTTTTCATCCCTTTCTTTTAGAAATTTTTCTCTAAGTAAAACACTATTTAAAATAGCTTTTGATCTCTCTTTATCCATACTTATTCTCTTTATTTTATCTGATTTGGGATCCCAAGGTAACATTTAAAACACCTTTAAATAACCATATAATACTATTCCGTTTATTAAATTATTTAAAAATTCTTTGCTTACTTTCTTTAAATCATTTTCAAAGATTAAATGTATTTTACGATTTAGTTCTTTTTCAAATCTCGCTAAATTAATTGGTTTTTCTCTTCCTATTATAAATAGATCTATATCAGAATCTTCTACATCCTCTCCATTGGAAGCAGAGCCATAAAGTACAACAACATCTGGATTCATTTTATTTTCTATTTCATAAATAAGATCTTTAAGTTTTATTAATGTTGAAATTTTTTTATATAATCTAAAATCATTATTTTCAAGATTAGCATTATAACTTTTATACAATGTTTCTTTATTTTCTAATATTAATTGATCTTTAACTAGTTCTTCTACATACTTTTTAGTAGAAGGTAATGCAATCTTTGCTAATCTACTTATCTCACGTAGCTGAAAATTCTTTCTAGGGAATTTAAAGAATAAATTTAGTATTTTATATCTGTTATAATTTTGTATCATCTGTTATAATATAATAACAACTGATATATAAATGTATCGGTTCTTAATCTAAGAATAATTATTTTTATTTATTGGCTTGAAAATTTCTTTTTTTCCCCCTGTTAATGTATTATAGAGTTTTAGCATTTTAATCTTTATTTTTCAATTTAATTAAATAATAAATTATAAACATATATAATAATGCTGCGGATATTGCCATTACACTAAAGGATAGTTGTAAAGATTTATCTGCAACTTTTCCTATTAATGGTGGGATCATAAGAAACACCACATTTCTTAACTGATTCTTTATAGACAAAATTGTTGACCTTTTATCTGAAGAAATATGTTTGTTGATATAGTCACTAAACACGGGTCCGGAAAAACCTAAAGCTATATTTAACAAATAAGCAAACACAAAAGCCCAGTAAAATGAATAAAAAGACATTAATCCATACCCTAAAACAACGAACAATGCAATTAAAATTATTGAAAATTTAAACTTTAATTTTTTTTCAATTACATAAGCATACTTCGAGGATAAAGACTCTATTATTTTTGATCCGACTATTACTAGACCTATTAACACAACGGGTATTCCTATAAATCTATAATACTGTTGAATTAAAAAGAAACTAATTACCACAGCAGATATTGTTATTACACTAAACAAAGAAAGCATTAACAATTTTTTATTTTTATGAAAGATTTTAAAACTTGAAAGTGTGTGTTTTAATAAACCTTTATTCGATTTAATTCTTTGTGGTTCTTTAAAAAATAGAACAATAAATATATTTAATGAAGCGATTATTGCTGTTAATAAATAAGGAAATTCATGATTAATGGTAAATAAAAAACCACCAAGAGCCATACTGACGATTATCGCCAAGTTTTCTAAAAAAGCTGATTTGCCCAATATTTCTTTGAATTTATTTTCTTTTTTTAAATTTAATAATGTATCATATAAAAAAGCTTGGTCTGTTCCTGAACTAAAAGAACTGGAAAGACCCATTATTAAATAAGCTACTGCGAAATACCAATAATTATCCCCAAAAGCGAATATAAAAAAACACAAAGATAATAGAATTGACGAGATTAATAATGTTTTTTTTCTTCCAATATAATCTGAAAAAATTCCGGTTGGTATTTCGAATAATATTGTAGAAATTGCATATATTGACAAAAATAATAAAATTTGAGTTTGATTTAAAGAAAAACTTTGAAAAAATAAAGCAAAAACAGGACCATAAAACTGTATACTTCCGATAAAGCTAAAAATATAATATAAATTAATATTAGACTTTAAATTCTGCATATCCATAAATCAAAGAATTATCTTAAATTTAAAAACTTAACCAAATAAGCCAGAACTTTTTACTACCTCAATACTAAATCCACCAGTCGCATATGTCCCGGTACAACCAATACACTCAACTTTAGTTTGGTAAGAAGCATCTAATGTTAAAGGTGCATCTGCCGTAGCTATAACCTGTATAATAAAAGTAGATTCTTTACCCTCATTTAATGTAACAGAGCTTGGAGAAATAATCTTAGATATAACATCATCTTCAAAATTTCCATTCGGAGTTAAAGTTAGAGTAAATGTTTTAGGTCCAGCACCAGCACTTCCATCATGTGATACAAAAATATTAAATGTTTTCTTTCTACCTTGCTCTATAGTTATACTTGTTGGTGAATTATACGTACCAGTATGACCTATATCACCTATACTTGCTTCTGCTGTATCAAATATATCACCAGATAAATCTGTAATTTTGCCAAATAAACCACGAACAAACAATAAACCAAGAGTAAGTAAGGTTACTCCAATAACAATAACAACTATAGTATTAACAGAAAGCTCTAAAGCTCCTTTTTTTCCTTTTATCATATTTATACTAATAATTTCTTTTATTTAAATGTAACGATTAGTTTAAATGGGCCCGATGGGATTTGAACCCATGATACCACGAGCTTCAGTCGTGTGCTCTCTTACCCAATTTATTGTAAATTTCCAGGCTGAGCTACGGACCCGTAAATTTAGTCTAGTTAAACCCTTTTTTAAACTTTATTAAAAATATTTAAATAGCTTAATAAAAACTTAATTTTATGAAATTCCCAAAGAATTATGATATAATTAAATCAGAACAGAAATGGCAAAAATATTGGGAAAAAAATAAGATTTATGCTTTTGATCAAAATTCTAAAAAACCAATGTTTAGTATAGATACCCCACCACCAACTGTTTCTGGGGAAATGCACCTTGGTCATTCTTTCTCATATTCACATGAAGATTTTATTGCACGTTATAAAAGAATGCAAGGCTTTAACGTATTTTATCCTTTTGGAACAGATGATAATGGTTTAGCAACTGAAAGATTAATTGAAAAACTAAATAATGTTAAATCAAAAGAAATGCCCAGGCAAGAATTTATTAATTTATGTTTAAAAACTTTAGAAAAAATACGTCCTGAATTTATTCAAGATTGGAAAAAATTAGGAATGAGTTGTGATTTCTCTATATTCTATACAACAATAAATAAACATTCTCAAAAAATTTCACAAAAATCCTTTATTGATTTATATAAAATGGATAGAGAATATAGAAAAGAAGCACCAACAATATATTGTCCAAATTGTCAAACTGCAATCGCTCAAGTAGAATTAAAGGGTCAAGAATTAACCTCTGAGTTTAATGATATTTTGTTTGAGGTAGAAGGTAAAGTAATTAAGATTTCAACTACAAGACCTGAATTATTACCAAGTTGTGTAGCTGTTATCATAAATCCAAATGATGAACGTTATCGAGATTTAATAGGCAAGAAAGTAAAAGTTCCTTTATTTAATTATAAAGTTCCTATTATAGCAGATAATAAAGTAAATCCAGAAAAAGGAACTGGAATAGTAATGTGTTGTACTTTTGGTGACATTACAGATATAGACTGGTATAATGCTTATAATTTACCATTACGCATTTCAATAAATAAAGATGGCACAATGAATGAAATTGCAAAAAAATATCAAGGACTTTCAATAAAAGAAGCTCGTGAACAAATTATTAATGATTTAAAAGAAAACAAATTATTAACTTCACAAAAACACATTAAACATGTTGTGAATGTACATGAACGATGTAATACAGAAGTTGAATTCTTAATAACAAAACAATGGTTCATTAAGTATTTAGATTTAAGAAAAAAATTTTTGAAAGATGGAGCTAAATTAAATTGGTATCCTAAATTTATGAAAAATCGTTTAGATAATTGGATTAAAGGTTTAAAATGGGATTGGTGCATTTCCAGACAAAGATATTTTGGAGTACCATTTCCAGTTTGGTATTGTGCCAAATGTCATGAAACTATATTAGCAGATGAAAAACAATTACCAGTAGATCCTTTAAAAGATAAACCATTAAAAAAATGTCCAAGATGTTATGGTAAAGAGTTTATCCCAGAAAAAGATGTTCTTGATACTTGGGCTACTTCTTCATTAACCCCAATAATTGCACAAGAATTATTTAAGGGCAAGAAAGTTCACAATAAATTATTTCCAATGTCACTAAGACCACAAGCTCATGACATAATTTCATTTTGGTTGTTTAATACATTAGTTAAATCTCAACTCCATTTTAATAAAAATCCTTGGAAAGATGTTGCAATTTCCGGATATGTTTTGTATCGTGGAGAAAAAATGAGTAAAAGTAAAGGTAATATTATAGAACCACAAGAAATAATGAATAATTACGGTGCAGATTCATTAAGATTCTGGGCAGCTTCAGCAAAACTTGGCGAGGATCTCGAATTACAAGAAAAAGATTTAACAACAGCTAAAAGAACAATAATAAAATTATGGAATGCTAGTAAATTTGTTTTAATGAATTTAAAAAATTATAATAATAAAAAACCAAAAAAACTTGAGTTAATTGATTTTTGGTTATTATCTAAGCTAAATAATATTGTTAAAATTTCAACTGAGAATTTTGATAAATATGACTACTCAAAAACTAAGCTAGAAACAGAAAATTTCTTTTGGAATGTTTTTTGTGATTATTATTTAGAAATTGTTAAAGACCGTTTATATAATCCAAAAAAAAGAGGAAAAGACGTAAAACTTTCAGCTCAATATACTTTAAATTACGTTTTATTAACGATATTAAAATTATTTGCTCCAATAATGCCGCATATTA
>CAYHTT010000021.1:0-6158 GCA_964359725.1 Candidatus Woesearchaeota archaeon
AGCTTGAAACAGTAAGCTATTTATAATTGTTACTATATATAATATATATGGAAGATGTTTCTAATGCATTAAAAGATGCTAATAGATTGTTTAAAACAGCTGATCATCTAACTTATGTTACTTATCCATTAATTAAAGATAATAAATTAATAATTGCTATTACAGAGAATTTAACAGGAGCAATGATAAAAGCAATGGAAGCTTTACTTTATTATGATAGATATTATAAAAGAATAATGCATTTTCCTAGTGATTTTCAAAGCAGATTTGATATTTTCAAGAGAAGTTGTGCTCCTCGTTATAATATAAGCAGAGAATACTTAGTTATAATGCAGGATTTAAAGGATTTAATTGAAGCAAGAAAGAAAAGTGTAATGGAGTTCATAAGAAATGATCAATATGTAATTACAAGTAGTAATTATGATATTAGAACATTAAATTACCAAAAAGTTAAAGATATTTTAAATAAAAGCAAACCTTTTTTTGAAAAAATTAATTTTATTCTGAAAAATGTCCAAAATAAATGAAGCAAAAGAAGAAATGAAAAGAGCGGATCATCTGCTTTTTGTTACCTTAAAATATACTAGAACAACAGATGTTATTAAAAATGCAATAGCAAGATTACTAAATGCGTTTGATAATGCTGTAATTTATGCTTTAGAAGTTTTAAAGAAAAAGAAAAAATTAAAAGAAATTCCTTTAAGTCCAGTTTCAAGAGCTGAGGTATTAAGGGATTTAAATAAGCGTGATATTATTATGTTGGATTATCTTAATTTATATTTTTTATTACGTAAAATTTATAGAGCAGAATATACTAAAAAAGAAGAGTTTAGGAAACATGTTGCTTTAACTGTAATACATAAAGATGAGGTTATTGAAATTAATATTGATAAATTAGAGGAATATTATGATAAAACGAAAGAATTTGTTGATTACATTGCAGAGAAATTTAAATAAAAAATGAGAAAGAAATCTATATAAATTTAACTTTATTTATATTATTATGACAAGAGAAAATTCTGAAATAACAATTAAAGAATTAATAAATAAGATTACGAAAGAACCTTATGATATTGTTTTAGCTGCAGCCTTTGAACCTGAAGAACATGGTGATTTAAAATGGAAGTTTTATGAAGATATTGGAGAACTTGTAAAACCTCTTGAAAAAAAGATATTCTTGCCCCATAGAGATTTAGATTGGAAAAATTTATGGCCTGAAGAAGTTTATTATGCTATTAATGAAGTTATTGTTCCTTCTTCTAATTTAGTAATATTTTATGCTGGGCTTCCCTCTACTGTAGCTGATATGATGATTGGAAGAGCTTATTCGAATGGTATTCCAGTAGTAGCTATATACGAAAAAGGTAATGATAGTGAAATCAAAGATTTTCGTGTAAAGCCATTAGTAACAGATAAAATTGAATTTGAAACAGAACAAGAAGCTTTGGATAAATTAAAATTATATTTACAAAGGTTTTATTCTGTAGGATAATTAATTATTTAAACTTAACTTAGATATTAATCTTATGACAGATAAACTTTTCTTAGAAAATTCTTATTTAAAAGAATTTGAAGCAGAAGTTGTTAATGTACAAGATAAATATATTATTTTAGATAAAACTTTATTCTATCCCAAATCGGGCGGACAAAGTTATGATACAGGAATATTAAAAAAAATAAATGATAACAAAGAATTTCAAGTTGTTTATGTAATTAAAATAAATGATGATGTAAGTCATGAAGTTAATGAATTAGGGTTAAAAGCGGGTGATAAAATTATTGGTAAGATAAACTGGCAAAGAAGATATAAATTAATGAGGCTTCATACAGCTGCTCATGTTTTAGATGCTGTTTTTCATGAAAATGGAGAAGTTTTAATTACAGGAAATGAATTAAATGAAGATAAAGGGAGAATAGATTTTAATTTAAAAGAATTTAATAAAGAAAAAGTTCAAAGTTATATTGATAAAGCTAATTTTATAATTGAAAAAGATTTACAAGTTAAGAATTATTATTTAAAAAAAGAAGAAGCTATGAAGATTCCCGGAATAGTTAAATTAGCAAATGCTGCTCCTCCTGACTTACCAATATTAAGAATAACTGAAATAGTTGGAGTAGATGTACAAGCAGATGCTGGCACTCATGTTAAGCATTTAAAGGAAATTGGTAAAATTATTTTAATTGGTATAGAGAATAAAGGTAAAGATCGTAAAAGAATTTATTTTGATGTGGTTTAAATAAGAAAAATGAGCTATGAAAAGAAAACTAATCTACAGCTATTGCTGATGCCTCATTTGAATATGGTGATTCATTTCCTGCTTGATTAAAGGCTGTTATCACATAATAGAATGTCCCTTCTATGTTTGTATTTGTATAAGTTATTACTATACCTACTGTGGCTACCTTTGTGTAAGGTCCTCCAGGAGTCGTTGCTCTATAAATGTTGTATCCTGCAAGGTCTGGCTCTGAATTTGCATTCCATGTTAATGTAATTTCTGCTTCTCCATCACTTGCAGTTAATCCTGTTGGTGCTAATAGAGCTATTGGTTTAGTTACAGTAACGATTGCTGTATCAGAATTACTAGCACCACCATTATCTGTTACAGCCAATACAATATTATGAGTGCCTAAAGACAGATTGACATTAATTATAAAATTTATTCCTAGTATAGTTACTCCTTCTTTCCACTCGTATGAAACTATACTTCCATCAGGATCAAAACTTAGAGAGCCGTTCAAAGTAATTAATTCAAATCCATTGTTATCATTATCTGAAACTATCTGATCTGGCCCAGCATTTGCAGTTGGAGCCTGATTTGGATTAACAATAATAATTGTAGTATCTATAGAAGATGTGTTGTTATTATCTGTAACATTCAGAGTTACAGTATGAGATCCAACAGAAAAGCTTGTTGTTATAATAGCTGTTGTACCTAAAATTATATTGCCTTCCCTCCACCCATATGCTGTTATTGTTCCATCTGGATCAGACGAAGCTGAACCATTTAGGGTAAATGTCTCAATCCCATTTCCATCAGCATCATTTTTTGTTTGGTCAGAGCCTGCATTAGCAATAGGAGGTTGATTCCCTACTAGCTTTGGAATACCTTTTATCAAAACATCGTCTATTTCAACATCTTCAGCAGTAGAACTTTGTTTAGATATAAATCTTATTTTGAAACCATTAACAAGATAGTTAGATAGGCCAAATGATTCATGATGCCATGTATCATCATCTCCTTTTCCATTAGTCCATTCAAATATTGTAGCCCAACTAATTCCATTGAAAACTTGAACTCGCAAAAATTCTCCACTGTCAATATCATTATCAACATAACGCCAAAACTTTAGAGTTGCACTCTGGAATTTACTCAAATCAATAGGATCTTTTAATGTAAGTATGCAACCAGCAGAAGAGGTGCATGCGTCAGCATGCGCAACTAAATTACCTGAAGGAGCATCTGGGACACTTTTTTCTTTAGGAGTTATTATCCTCCAATCAAATTCATTCGATTCAACAAATTTAACAAAATTAGAACCCTGAAAATTATCAAAAAATATTTGCATTGTATTAGCCTTATTTTTCACTGCATTCCAAGCAGCAAATGCATCAACTCTTCCATAGCCATATATCGTGTCAAATCCAACAACACCTAAATCTTTTGTTGTTTCTCTCAAAAAGTCTCTAACTTCTTTTGGAGATAGAAAAGAGTTTGCTTGCAATAGTAGCGATGCAATTCCAGAAGCATGTGGAGTAGCCATTGATGTACCTGATAGAGATCTAAAACCTGTAGTACTACATAATTGACAACTGCTTGTAGGAACTGTTGAAACAATTGAAACACCAGGAGCAACCAAATCAAGTTTTGTACCTTCATTGGAGAATGCAGTTCTACCATCATTTTTATCAACTGCACCAACTGCAATAACTTTACTTCCACAGGCAGGAGTAGCTATTGCATTTAAGAAACCATTATTGCCAGATGCTGCAAAAACTACTACTCCATTATTAACTGCATTGTTGCTGGCTTGTGCAAGAGGGTCACTGTCACATGTACTTGTAAATGCACCACCTCCAAGACTCATTGATATGATTTTCGCGCCGTTTGCTACGCACCAATCTATACCGGCAATAACATCTGAACTAAAACCAGAACCTGTTGCATCCAAAACTTTAGCTGCCATTAAGGAAGAACCATAAGCAACTCCTTTATAAGTAGCATCAGTAGAGGCAACTATTCCAGCAACATGTGTTCCATGTCCATGATCATCAGTTGCATCAGGATCGTTATTAACAAAGTCGTGTTCAGCCACTAAGGGGTTTAAAGCTGGGTGTGTATCATCTACTCCAGTATCAACAATACAGACTTTAACTCCAGAACCTGTTACACCAGCAGAATGAACTTGATTTGCTCTAATTTGTGGAACACTATTAGCCAAAAATGTATGAACAACCATATCCTCAAAAACAGCTACAACATCTTCGTCTAACTCAATATCGTCTATATCTTCTTCATCAACATAGGTTGTTATGGCAGGAATTATTTTATGAGTGTACTTTATCCTTGCACCTATCTTCTCTAAATCATATTCATCTTCATCTGTGACATCATCTGTGTAAAGAACAATAACTGTTTTTTTATTAGGAGAAGCTGCTGATGAAATGCCTATTATAATAGTTACTAGAAGTATTACAACAATAAACAAAAATGGATATTTTTTCATTTTATAACTTAATTTATAAATCTTTAATAATTTATAAATGTTTTGATAACCAAATCCCAACTTACATCTGTGTGATATAAAAAATAATGTTTTGTTGGTCTTATATTTATTTTTCATGTAGTTAACAATATTTAAATACTTAAATTTTAATTTAATTTTATGAGATATCTAATTTATTTATTTTTGTTATTAAGTTTAGCAAGTTTAGTAAATGCTCAAGTTTTAGAAAATTATAATATTAATTTCAATATTATAAATAAAGAGACAAATGTTGAAATTGAATTAAATTCATTAGAAAAAATAAATTTTAATTTTTATTTAGATTTTCCAAAAGATGTAAATGAAATTAAATTAATCTATGATGATAATGAAGAAATTTTAGAAACTAAAAAAGTTGAACTTAATAATTTTATTAATATTAAAAAATTCGCAAGCAATATTAAAATACAATATAATACAAAAGGATTTATTGAAAAGACTAGCAAGAATTATTTTACTACTGAAGTTATTCCTGTAATGCAAACTAAAAAATTAAACATTAAAGTTATCTTGCCAGAAACAGCTGTTTTAGATAAACCAATAACAGATAAAGTTTCTAGTTCAGTTTATCCTAATCCAAGTAATATAGAGACAGATGGAAAAAGAATTATAATAAATTTTAATTATGATAATGTTAATAAATTTTCTGAATTTCCAATATTTATAGTTTATAAATTTACAAGCAATAATTTAATTTATATTTTACTTGGAATGATAATTTTAATATTAATAATTTTATTTTTATTTAAATTCAAAAAGAAAGAAAAAATTAAAGTAAAAAAGATTAAACAAGATATTGATAAATATTTGATTGGTGATGAAAAATTAATTATTAATGCATTAAAGAAAAAAGGAGGGAAATGCACCCAAGCTACTTTAGTTACTATTACTGGAGTAAGTAAAGCAAGCTTATCTAGATTGTTAAACCAATTAGAAGCTCGAAACATTATTACTAAAGAGCAACTTGGTAATAAGAATTTAATTATTTTGAAAAAAAGGTGATTGGAACATTCTGGAACAAGAATAAGCTTAATTTAAACTTTATTTCAAAAAATAAGTTCTTGTTTCATAAACAAATTATATATTATAGCTTATCTTTCCAATAAATAGAAAACTTTAAAATATAAACAAAATAACTAATCTGGAGGTAAAGATGAAAATACTTAATTTACTTGTAATATTAATTTTTTTAGTTAGTCTAATCTCTATAAATGCACAAGAAACTACTACAGAAGGAGATCCTGGGATAACACCAGATAATTTTCTTTGGGGTTTAGATGTAACTTTAGACCAAATTAGTTTATTATTAACTATAAGTCCGGATGCAAAAGCTTCTAGGGGTTTAGAAATTGCTCAAGAAAGATTATTAGAAGTTAAAGCTATGGTTGAAGAAA
>CAYHTT010000022.1:0-5454 GCA_964359725.1 Candidatus Woesearchaeota archaeon
ATCAAATTAAATGGTGATAGACTAGAACATTTTGGTCATCCTATACTTAAAGTAGATGCTTTTATAAAAAGAAATGAGCATATTGCCTTGGAGCATAATGCAGATATAACAGCTTTTATACCGCAACATATACATGGTTATAAAATTCATTACTTAGAGAATGGCGTACTAAAAGAAATGTTTTTACCAACAACAATAAATCATCATTTAAATAATGTAACTAAAATAGATTATGGTTCAAAAACTTATGATGGAAAATAAAATGCTAGTTAAAGGAGGATAAAATGGAACCAATGCAACATCAAATGATGGGTTACGATAGAACTTCTACTATGTTTAGTCCAGACGGCAGATTATTGCAAGTAGAATATGCTAAAAAAACTGTAAAACAAGGAAGTACTGCTCTTGGATTAGTTTGTAAAGATGGTGTAATTTTAATAGCTGATAAAAGAATTACAGAACCATTAGTTGTTCCAGCTTCTGTTGAAAAAGTTTTTCAGATAGATGAGCATATTGGAGCAACAGCTTCTGGCATATTATCAGATGGTAGAATTTTGATTGATCGTGCAAGATTAATGGCTCAACAGCATAGAGTAACTTATGACGAGCCAATAGACACAGTTTCATTAGTAAAAGATATTTGTGATATTAAACAAAGCTTTACTCAATTTGGAGGTGCTCGTCCTTTTGGAGTATCTTTATTGTTTGCTGGTATTAATAGAGAACCAGAATTATATTTAACAGATCCAACTGGAATTTATTTTCAATATAAAGCAACTGCTATTGGTGAAGCTGAAACTGAAATTAAAGATATTCTAAATAAAGAGTATAAAGACACAATGGATATTGAAGAAGGTACTAAACTAGCAATAAAAGCTTTAAAGAAAGTTCTTGGAAAGGATTTTGATATTAAAAGAATTGACGGAGCGTATATTAAGCAAGATGAAAAACAATTCAAACGCTTAGATATAAATTATTTAAAGAAATTAACAAGATAAAATGGTATCTTTAGATAATGCAGTGATTGCTAAACTCAATGCTCAAGGATTGAATTTTGAAATTTTAGTAGATTGTGAAAAGGCTATCGAGTTAAAACAAGGCAAAGAAATTCCATTAGACGATGTTGTTGCTACCTTTGATGTATTTAAAGACGTTAAAAAAGGATTGCATGCAAGTGAACAAGATTTACAAAAAGTTTTTCAAACTCAAAATAAATCTGAAATAATAAAAAAAATAATTAAAGAGGGTGTAATACATCTTACTCAAGAATACAGAAATAAATTAAGAGAGGATAAAAAAAGAATGATAATTAATTTAATTCATCGTTATTCAATAAATCCAACTAACAATCTGCCACATCCGCCTCAAAGAATTGAGGCTGCAATGGAAGAATCTAAAGTTAAGATTGATGAATTTAAAAATGCAGATGAACAAGTTAAAGATATTATTAACAAAATTAAAATTGTTTTACCAATAAGATATGAAATAAGAGAAATTCAAATTAAAATTCCAGCGAAATTTGCTGGTAAATCTTACTCTGTATTAAAACAATTTGGAAATTTATTAAAAGATGAATGGCAAAATGATGGTAGTTTACTAGCTATACTAGAAATTCCGGCTGGTTTATCTACAGAATTATTTGATAAGCTAAATTCATTAACTCATGGAGAAGTTGAAACTAAAATAATTACAACTAAGTAAAAATGGGAAAACTATTAGTAAAGGAAAGAGAAATTGTAATTCCGGGGCAAGAATTAGCTGAAGGTTTAGATTATTTACCCGGACAAGGAACTTTTCGTGAAGATAATAAAATTATAGCAAATTATCTTGGCTTATTAAGCACGAATGAACGTTTTATTAAGGTAATTCCATTAACAGGAAGATATATTCCAAAAGTAAATGATCTTGTTATTGGTAAGGTTGTTGAAATTGGATTTTATGGTTGGAGTATTGATATCGGTTCAGCTTATAATGCAATGTTATCAATAAGGGATGCTGCTGAATTTATTGAAAGAGATGATGATTTAACAAAATATTATGATTATGGGGATTTAGTTGTTGCTAAAATAAATAAAGTTACTAGAAGTAAGTCAATTGATTTAACAACAAAAGGTCCTGGATTAAAGAAATTAGATGGTGGAAAAATTATAGATGTTACCCCAAGTAAAGTTCCAAGAATGATTGGCAAACAAGGCAGCATGATACAATTAATTAAAGAAAAAACAGGTTGCAATATAATTATAGGACAAAACGGCAGAGTTTGGATTAAAGGAGAAAGTACAGAAAAAGAAATTTTAGCAAGTAATGCAATAATAAAAATTGAACAAGAAAGTCATACTGAAGGATTAACTGATAAAATCAAAAAAATGCTGGAAAAAAAATGAGCTACGAAAAAAGATTCTCAGGTAGAAAATTTGATGAAATGCGCGAGATAGAAGCAAAAGTTGGAATAATTAAAAGAGCAGATGGAAGTGCATTATTTAGAATTGGGGATACCATTGCAATAGCTGCTGTTTATGGACCAAGAGAGTTACACCCAAGATTTTTGCAAAATCCCGAGACTGGAATATTAAGATGTAATTATGATATGATCTCCTTCTCAGTACCAGAAAGAAAAAGACCTGGCCCAAGCAGAAGACAAGTTGAAATTAGTTTAGTTACAGAAAAAGCCTTGCTTCCAGTTGTGGATCTAAAACAATTTCAAAATTCTGTTATAGATGTTTTCATACAAATCATTCAAGCTAACTCTGGCACAAGATGTGCTGGTATTACTGCAGCTTCATTAGCATTAGCACATGCTGGAATTCCAATGAGGGATATGGTAAGTTCTGTCTCAGTAGGAAAAGTTGGTAATAAAATTTTAATTGATTTAGATAAAGATGAAGAAGATCATGAAGATGCTACAGATATACCAATGGCAATAACTAATAGAGGTAAACAAATTACTTTATTGCAATTAGATGGTAATATTACTAAAAAAGATTTTATTGAGGCTTTAAAACTTGGAATGGGTGGATGTGAAAAAATAGCAAAAGTTCAAGAAAAAGCATTAAAAGATTATTACAGGAGTAAAAATGAATAATGATTACATAGTTTCATTAATCCAGCAAAATAGGAGAATAGATGAAAGAAAATTAGATGAGCATCGCGAAATTAAAATAGAATATAATATTAGTAAGAATGCTGAGGGTTCTGCTCGTTGTAAAATTGGAGAGACAGAAGTTTTAGTGGGAGTTAAAATGGATATTGGAGAGCCTTATCCAGATAATCCAGATCAGGGCACGATAATTGTAACAGCTGAACTTTCACCAATAGCTTCTCCATTATTTGAGTTAGGACCGCCAGGAACTCAAGCAACTGAATTAGCAAGAATTGTAGATAGAGGAATAAGAGAAAGTAAAGCAATTGATTTCAAAAAATTATTTATAAAAGAAGACAAAGTTTGGATTATTTTTATTGATATTTATCCAGTAAATGACGATGGTAATCTAATAGATGCAAGTGTGTTAGCTGCTTTAGCTGCTTTAAAAATTGCTAAATTTCCAAAAATAAAAGATGATAAAGTTGTTTATGGTGAATTTTCAAATGAAAAACTTAAACTAACTAAGCTACCAATAAATTTTACTTTTGGTAAGATTGCTAATAAAATTATTCTTGATCCAAATTCAAAAGAAGAAGATGCTTTAGATGCTCGTTTAAGTATTTCAGTAAATGAAGGTAATATATATGCAATGCAAAAAGGTGGTGACACAGGATTAATATTAGAGGAAATTGAAAAGATGATTGATATTGCAATAAAAAAGGAAAAAGAAATTCGAGGATTGTTAAAATGATTGATACAAGTATCTTTACAAAATATGAAAAAGCTCGTCTTATTGGAGCAAGGGCATTACAAATAGCAATGGGTGCACCTTTATTACTAGATTTAAAAAAAGAAGATTTAGAGAAAATAAAATATGATCCAATTAAAATAGCTAAGGCAGAATTTGAAAAAGGTATTTTGCCTATAACAATCAAAAGACCATTGCCGAGCAAAGCTTAAATAGTTTATTACTTAATAATGTATTTTATGTCTTTAAAAAATAAATTAAAAACATTAGCAAAATACGGGTTAGTATTAGCTGGATTAACTTTTGGGTTAAATTATTATATTAATACTCAGATTAATAATTATAATTCTAAGAATAAATCTGGATTAGAGACGATAGTTAATGATGATGGTATTTATGAAACCTATAGGGATAAAATAAAAATACTTGAGCATCCTAAAAACTTGGAAACATTCACTTATAACAAATCTATTAGTGATAAAATCCAGGGAATAGAATTTGAATTACGTTGGCCTGATTCATTACTTAGTAAATATGCTAATGTGCGTGCTCTTGCTTTTAATAAAAAAGGTGAACTTTTTGCTGGCTTAATTACACTCTTCAGTGATGTAGGAGATGCTTTATGGAGATCTAGCGATTATGGAAAAACATGGGCCCCACAGCGACTTCGTGAGTATGGTAATTGGTATGGTAGTCCTAGTGGCTTTATCCCAAACAAGGAAGTTTGGGATATTGCAATAAATGATTCTAATTGGATTTTTATAGGGAATTTTCCATATGGCCTTTTTCGTTCAAAAGATAATGGTGAAAGCTGGGAGTGGTTATCTAATCGTGACCATGGCTTCCCGGACAATGAAGGTAATTGGTCTTTAAGTATAGCTATTAATGACTCTGGTTGGTTATACTTTACAACTTCTAGCGATGGTATTTTTATATCAAGAAATAATGGTGATAGATGGGGGCGGACTATTGGCATACCTGGTTTTTGGTATGAGGGAAAGTATCATTATGATGGGACTAAGTCACCAGTATTTACTCACGATAGAACTTTTGTTTATGTTGGTAAGACGCCAGCCTTCTCTGATATAGGAAAAGATGGTATTTATATTTCAGATAATGGTTTCATATGGGGGAGATCAAGTAATCGGGGAATTACCATGTTTACTGGCGAATTAACAGTAACCCCAAATAAAAGATATATTTTTGCTAGTGGTAAGAAAGGTGACACGCTTATACCCCCATATTATTATCCTATTTTTAATAATATTTACAGGTCCTCGGATGATGGTGATTCTTGGCAAATAGTAAAAAGAGATTCTGTAGATGCATGGGCACTTGAAACAAATTCCTTAGGACATATTTTTGTTTGCGGCGGTGGTAGCTATGATTTAACTAGCGGTCTTTATAGATCAATTGATAATGGTGACTCTTGGCATCTTCTCGGCCTATATGGTGAAAGTGTACAATCAATAACTTTTGACGACTCTGGATATGCTTTTGTGGGAACGTGGAATGCTGTATATAGAAGTGTTTATCCACTTGTAACTTCAGTCATAAAGCCAGTTGATAAAGATTTACCACAGAACTATTCCTTAAAACAGAACTACCCGAACCCTTTCAATCC
>CAYHTT010000023.1:0-4960 GCA_964359725.1 Candidatus Woesearchaeota archaeon
CAGTTGGTAGAGCATTTCCATGGTAAGGAAAAGGTCGTGGGTTCAATTCCCACCAGAGGCTCTTAATCTAAACTATCTATACCCAAATCACTTGTAAATGTACTAGGACCTATCTTTTTAGAACTACAATTTGGACAGAAGGTAGGTTTTTTTCCTTTAGGTATCCAACTAAACCCGCAACTATCGCAAATATGTTTTTTATATACAGTCATAAACTTGTCAATAATAACTTATATATAAATTTTTAGATAACCTTTAAATATACTTTTACATTTAATTAATATATATGAAAGAAGAGAAATTTGATATTAAACAAGAGTATAATAAACTTAAATATAAACTACCAAAATTTGAGAATCTTGATGAAGAATTTGAAATTTCTAGTGCAAATATAAAAAGTAAAGAATTTTTATTAAGAAATGTTAGAAGAAGAGTAAATGAAAAGGTTGTTTTTTACTGCAGAATTATAGAGGGCTTGCTTTATCCTAATGCAAATAATATAATTGGTATGTTTGAAATTAAAGCTTTTAATGAAGATGAAAAAGAGGAAATATCTAAAATTTATAAGAGATTAATGCGATATGAACGTGGATCCTTATTAATAGATGTTAATCCAGATGATACAAAAGATGTTGATTATATTAATAATTTACTAAAAGAATGGAAAGAGTTTAAGCAGGCATTAACAAAAATTACAGAAAAAATGAGGAATTCTTGGGAACTGGAAGAAAAAGTTACAAAGGATGTTTATTTTGGATAATTAAAATATGAAAATAATCATTTTTGGACATACTGGATCTGGAAAAACTACACAAGCTAAATATATTGCAAGATTATTAAAACTAAAGCATATTGAGGCTGGTGCTATATTAAGAAAAATTGCTAAGAAAAATAAATTTATTAGAAAAATAATAAATCAAGGTAAGTTAGTTCCAGATAACATAACTATTAAAATAATGGAAAAAGAACTTAAAAATAGAAAAAATTTTATTTTAGATGGTTATCCTAGAACATTAAAACAAGCAAGAGCATTAAAATTTAAACCAGATTTAGTTATTTATTTAAAAACAAGCAAAAATAATATTGTTAAAAGATTATTTTTAAGAAAACGTTCAGATGATACTAAAAAAAGTATTGAAAAACGTTATGATTTATACTTAAAAAGAACCTTGCCTGTAATTAATTATTATAAAAAAATGAAAAATTTTAAAGAGATTAATGGAAATCCCTCAATAAAAAAAGTTAGTGAAAGCATTAAGAAAGTTTTAGACATCTAGAACGGTGGTAATCTTATAACCTGTTTTAGTTTTTTCTAAATTAAACATATGCAATGTCACAGCTTTAATATCATTCCTTAATTCTTGTTTTTCTGGATTTATTTTATCACCATATAAAGTTGCTTGTAATTTATCATTTTTAATATTAACCTTAACCTTACTAAAAATTAGTTGTTTTGAATCTTTTAAATAAATTAATTCACTTAAAAAATTGTAAAGTAAATCTTTTTCATCTTTATTCTTTAATTTAATAACTTTTTTTATTTTTTGCTTAACAGTTTTTATATTAGCAGTAGCATCAAAAAGAGCATAAGCAGAATTTTCAAAAACTTCATTTAAATTTTTACCATAAGCCTCAAATGCTATATCTGCAATTGCGACATCTTCTAGAAATTTGAATTTTTTCATAACATTGCTCTTAAATCATCTGGTAAATTCCAAGGAGGATCAAATACAACTTCAACATTTACATCTTCAACTTCTGTTAAATGCATTTTAATTCTTGCTTTAATATCATTTATTAATTCATTTCCATAAGGACAAAACATACTTGTTAAAGTCATTTTTATATTAACTATATTATTATTTATATCAATATTGTAAATTAATCCTAAATTATAAACATCTACTCTTATTTCTGGATCATAACATTCTTTTAGTACATCAATAATTTTTTCTTTTGTTATCATGTTTATTATATATTAGACAGATATTTAAGAATTTTCCTATCCCTTAACATTTCCCAGAGGCTTAAGCCCGACAACCGGTTTAGAAATTCCAGCTAATTCTACAGATTTAACAACTTCATTAATATCTTTATATGCTATACCTGCTTCTTCTGCTAATCCAGACATAGAAACACTTCTCACATAAATTCCTTTCCTAGCCATATCATGTAATAACTTCTCTCCTCTAACTTGATGTTTTGCTTTTGTTCTAGACATTGTTCTTCCAGAACCATGACACGTTGTTCCAAAAGTTTCGTCCATTGCTTTTTCAGTTCCAACCAATAAAAAAGATCCTGTTTCCATACTCCCCCCAATAATTACTGGTTGACCTATATCTTTATACAATTTATCTAATTCAGGATGTCCTGGAGGAAAAGCTCTTGTTGCTCCCTTTCTATGCACTATTAATTTTTTCTTTTTACCATCAACTTTATGCTCTTCTAATTTTGCTATATTATGAGCAACATCATAAATCAAATGCATTTCTAATTCCTCTGCACTTTTTTTAAAAACTTTTGAAAATCCTTCCCTTACCCTATGTAAAATAACTTGTCGATTAACAAAAGCCATATTTGCTGCACATGCCATTGCTTTATAATAATCTTGGCCTTCTTTGGTATTAAATGGTGCACAAGATAATTCACGATCTTTAATACTAATATTATATTTTTTCATAACCTTATCAAAAATTTGTAAATAATCTGTAGCAACTTGATGTCCAAATCCCCTACTTCCGCAATGAACCATTACAACAATTTGCTCTGGGAAAATACCAAATCTTTTAGCTAACTCTTTATCAACAATATTTTTTTCTTCAACTTTTTGTATTTCTAAATAATGATTTCCACTTCCTAATGTACCAAGTTGATTAATGCCACGAGAAATCGCTTTATCACTTACTTTACTTGAATCTGCCCAATCTATTTTACCATAACCTTCTGTTCTATGTAAATCTTCTTGCCAGCCATAACCATTTTCTACACACCATTTACTTCCTTGTTCAACAATTTCTTTAAATTGCTGTTTATTTGATGACACAAAACCTCGTGCTCCAACCCCTGCTGGCACAATTTTAAATAAAGTATCAACTAGTTCTTTTAATTTTGGTTGAACTTCTTTAAAAGTTAAATTTGTTGTAACCAAGCGCATTCCACAATTTATATCAAATCCAATTCCACCAGGTGAAATAACTCCGTTTTCTTCAGGATCAAATGCTGCTAATCCACCAACTGCAAAACCATATCCCCAATGAGCATCTGGCATGCAATAAGAATATTTAACAATTCCTGGTAAGCAAGCAACATTTGTTACTTGTTCAAAAACTCCTTTATCCATTTGTTGCATTAATCTTTCAGTTGCTATAATTCTAGCTGGTACGTTCATTCCTTCTTTATATGAAGTTGGAATTTCCCAAGTTACTTCATTTACTTGTTTAATTTCTTTTGGTGCTTCCATATTAATTATAACAATTAATTTATTTTAAAAAGTTTTGCTATTTTACTTTTTAATAATACCAAAAACTTTAATAATATAACAACTTTCTAATTTTAATATGAAGATTAAAGTAATGAGTTTTGTAGCTAATCTATTTAATAAACTTTTTGGGAAGAAAAAAATAATTAGATTGGGGATTTATGGTCCTATAAATGCTGGTAAAACTACATTAGCTAATCGCATATGTAAAGATTGGATTGGTGAAGAGCTTGGTATTGTTTCTAAAATTCCTCATGAAACTCGAGAAATTCAAATGAAGGAAAAAGTTCGTATTAAAAGCGATAATAAGGAATTAGATTTTAATATTATTGATACTCCTGGAATTGCAACAAAGGTAGATTATGAGGATTTTATGAAATTTAAATTAAGCGAAAAAGAAGCAAAGAAAAGAGCAAGAGAAGCTACTCGCGGAGTGATAGAAGCAATTAAATGGTTAGAAAATGTAGATTGTGTTTTGGTTGTTTTAGATGCAACACAAAATCCTTATAATCAAGTTAATATTACTATAATTGGAAATTTAGCAGCTCGCGATATTCCTGTTTTAATAGTTGCTAACAAAATAGATTTAAGAAAAGCGAACATTAAAAAAGTTAAAAATGCATTCCCGCAATATAAAGTTGTTGGTATTTCAGCAGAAAAGGGAAAAAATATGGAAGAATTTTACGAAGAATTATTTGAGTTGGTGAAATAAAATGTTAACATTACAATTTATACCATATCGTGAAATACAGGGGCTCAGTTCAATAGGAAGAATTCGTAAATTACTTAATCTAGCAAAAGAAAATAAAATTGTTTTACTTGAAGGTAGATTAACTAAAGATGAAGAAACTGAATTAATTAAAACAACAATGGAAGAAATAAATGTTAATTTTAAAGGTATTGAACTAGCTGTTGTAAACCCTAGTGAGCAAGAAGAAGATGTATTTGCAAAGATTAGAACTGGAATTGTTGGGGCTTTAATAGGGAATAGACAAGGCTTTACTATTATAGGACCAGCTAAAATAATTAAAAGTATTAAACGTGATCCTAATAAATTACAAATATTAATGAAGGATGCTAAATATAGGGAGAAGAAGCGTAGAAGATAAATATGCCTAATCAATGTGTCAAATGCGGTACAATGTATGAAGATGTTTCTAGTGAATTATTAAAAGGTTGTAGTAAGTGTGGGGGCAAGTTTTTCTTTTTTGTTAGAAAAGAAACTTTAGAAAAAATAAAACAATTAACTGTAAGCTTAACAACTAATGAAAGAAAAGAAATTGAGCAAGATATTAAAAATCTAATTGAAATAGAAGATATAGATAGACCTGTGATATTAGATATAGAAAGCATAAGAATATTAAAACCCGGGCAATATGAAATTGATTTAGTTGATTTATTCAAAGGGAAGCCATTAGTCTATAAATTAGAAGAAGGAAAATATTTTATTGATTTAGCAAGTACGTTTGAAGCTAAAGAAAA
>CAYHTT010000024.1:0-4250 GCA_964359725.1 Candidatus Woesearchaeota archaeon
TAGCTTATTTTGGTAATTTAGAACAAAATGCTAATGATGATTTTGATAACGATGGAATAACAAATCTACAAGAATTACTCGCTAATACAAACCCAAAAGTAAAAGATAAAAAATCAGGTTCTAGTTTAATAATTTTAATAATTATTTTAGTGATTTTAATAGCTATAATATTTTTATATGCTAAATTGAGAAAAAAGAAAAAAAATTTAATCAAACCAAATCATAAAAAAGTTTATGATTACATAGTTAAATGCAGAAAAATAAAAATGCTAGATGAAGAAATTAAAGCAAATTTAATTAATGCTGGATGGAAAAAGGAGGACATAGAATATTTATTTAATATAAAGTAATTGAAAAGCTTTAAATATTAATATAGTTTTAACTTAATAGTTATAATGAAGAAGTCACAATTCCATGGCGGAAGTATTGCAGTTTTAATTTTCTTAATTGCTTTACTTATGACACTTTATATTTTATTTTTACCAAAACAAGAAAGATTACAACTTCTTGGAATAAATGAAACAACTCAAGAAAAAGTTGAAGAACAAGCTAGGGTAAGCGCAAATGTATTATTAAGTCAGAGTCCTGGATTATTAAAACCTTTTGAAAAAGATACCAATATACATGAGATAGATGCAGTTACATTATTTATAAGAGATGAGCCAGTTACACTGGACTTAGCTAATTCAATTAGTTTAAGTAAAAGTGTTTTTGGCGAGGATAAAAGAGAGTTAAGGTTTAATGTGGATGATTTAACTAATTTAGATAAGGTAAGTTTATTCTTTTTGGTTACTCAAAGCGAGGGTAATTTAATTATAAGTTTAAATGATATTGAAATATTTAATAATAAAGCTCGCGGCTTACAAAGTATTATCTTGCCAGTTGATTTAATTCAAGAAACAAACAAATTAACATTTAAGGTATCTAGCCCTGGATTTAACATATTCGCAAGTAATGATTATACTTTATCAGAAATAAAAGTTAGACAAAATTATGAAATTACAAATACAAAAGAACAAAGAACATTTACTTTAACTGCATCTGAGTCAGGAGACGCTGAATTAAGTTTCTTTGTATTTTGTAATGATCCATTAAGCAGAGGTAGGCTTAGAGTATTTGTAAATAATGAAGAAATTGCTAACGAAGCATTAGGTTGTGTAAGCGCAGAAAAAACTATTGAAGTTGATAAAGAGGAGTTAAAAGAAGGTAGAAACACTTTATTATTTGAAATAGATAAAGGTGATTATTTAATTAATGATATTGAATTAGAAGTTGAGGTAGAAGAAGGTGGTGCAGTAACATATAAGTTTGCAGTAAGTGAAACTCAGTTTGAGGATATTTTAGATGCTGATAAAGAAGTTAAACTTGAAATTACATTTAATGATGTTGGAGATGAAACAAAAAAGGCTACAATAAATGTAAATAATAATGAATTTACTCTTGAGACAAAAGGTTTAGATTATGAAAGATTTATTACTAGTTTAATTGAAGAAGGAAATAATTTTATTAAAATAACTCCTCAAAGTGAATTTGATATTGAAATTCTAGAAATTAAAATAGAAGAATAAAATGGTAAATGGGACTGATTCTAGAGAAGGTTGGTGGAGCAAGTTTCGTCGTGGTCCGCGTGAAAGAGAACCTTGGTGGAAAACTGTTCTTTCTTGGATCACATTACCATTTAGATGGATTTTCTATTTTTTATTTAGCACTAGTGGCATAGTTCTTATGATAGTTGCATTAATTATTGTAGCCGTATTTGTATATAATGCTATTAGTGGAGGTACGGCACAAGCACAGATTACTAAAATAGGAGATGTATTAAGTAAAACCCCGATTATAGCACCAGCGTTTGAATTTTTTAAAATAATTAAAGAGCCAAGTAGATTAGAAAGAACATATAGTTTTAAAGGAGAAGTTGATAGCAACCAAGAAAATCGCGAGTTAGGATTAACATTTACTAGTTTTAAATCAATAAAAGATAGATTCTTAGAAAAAGAACCTATTTCTTTATTAGCTACGGTAAAGGCGATGAGTTTTAAAGAAGATTCCCAAATAAAATTTTCTTGTAAAGATACCACTAGCGAAATTCAGGGAACTATTACTCCTAGTGAACCAGTTTCATTGGAGAAAAATATTCCGAAAATATTTACAGTAAGATGCG
Organism: Candidatus Woesearchaeota archaeon; assembly: GCA_964359725.1. Classification (GTDB taxonomy): domain Archaea; phylum Nanobdellota; class Nanobdellia; order SCGC-AAA011-G17; family GW2011-AR20; genus CAYHTT01. The sequence goes on from CAYHTT010000024.1 coordinate 2,162, forward strand.
AGATTAATCCAGAACAAATAAGTTTAGTGGATAAAGATGTTAGAAGTGAAAGAATAGTTTTAAGCGCAAACTATAATTTTAAAACAGAAGCTTATGTCCCAACTTATACAATAAGCGATGAAAAATTAAAATCTTTACAAAGCCAAGCTGTTAATCCATTTATAGGCATAGACGATCCAAAATTAAATGAAAATACGGGCGAAGCAATCTCCACTTATAATTATGGACCGATGAAAGTTTTAGTTAATTCTCAATTCTCTCAACCATTTACAGAAAAAGGAGCTTTTGTAGATAATCCTTATTACGATCTTACAATTTTAATAGAAACTTCAAATTTAGGACCGATTTACCAAGGACAATTAAACAAAATAAATAATGTTTATTTATACTTACCTAATAATTTTGAATTAGCAGAAGAAGAAATTGCAAATAATTTTGACATTGTTGAACAAGTGGAGGACGAAGATTTATTTTTTACAAGATATAAACTAAAGGAGGAAAAAATAAATCAATTAAATGATCAATGTAAGAATTATAAATACGATATTCTAGAATGTGCTTCATTATGGGAGCGCGGATTCACGATTACATTAACTAAATTTAAAGTAGCATATCTAGAAAATATCGATTTAACAAAATACTTCATTAGAGCAGAAGTTGACTATGAATTCCAAGCAGAGACGTCTAAAGTAATTACAATAGTTAAATCTCTTGTGGTATCGTAATATTTTTAAACATCATAAACTTTCAAATTAAAATGAAAAAGATTTATTTATTATTAATTTTTTTAATACCATTATTTATTACAGCTTGTGCTAGTCCAGGATTTTTAAGTCGCTCGGGCAGTAGTAGCTATGGTCCGAATGGTATTCAAATTAAATTTTTACAACCAAACCAAGCCTTTACTATAAATGAAGGTGAAGAAATAACAGTATTATTAGAGTGGACCAATTTTGCTCAATGTGATGCTATCGGTAAAATATGTATTGATGACGGTGCTTTATCAGAAGCTTTTGGCGGTTTTAATAAAAAAAGAGATTGTAACCAGTTTAATCTTCCAGGTGCAGTAGAAGAAAAAGGTAAATTAAGTTATGATAGTATGGAACATTCATTTACCAGCCAGCCTTATCAAAATTTATTTGCAGATACTACGATAAGTATTAATGCAATTGCAAATTATAGATGTGATGTAACAATGAGCCCTACGGTTTGTGTTAGATCACCTGCAGATAGAACTTCTACATGTAAATTAAGCGAGGTAATTAGTGGGAATAGTTTAGCAGCTAAAGCAGCTCCTGTAACATTAGTGCAAATTGATAAAAGTACAGGTGAAGAAAGCGGTAATTTAAAATTAAAAACAGCATTAACCTTAAAAAAAATGAGTAAAGGTTTAGTTAGAGACGAAGAAGGAAATACAAAAATGCTTGTAGAAGCAAATTATGGTGGTTTAAGTATGGATTGTGGTAAAAATACAAAGGATTATGAAAATGGTATTCTTATTTGGAAACCTAATGAGCCCGAAAAGATTATAAACTGCGAGATTTTACTAGCTAGAGAAGAGATAAGTAGTCCATTAACAATTCATTTAGATTATAATTATGAAATAAGCGAGGAAATAAGACAAATAAAAATAAAGGCTGAGGAAGAGGTGGCATAGTAATGAAAAAATATTATTTTTTAATTTTCTTTGTTTTATTACTTATGATAGCTGGTTGTAAAACAGATCAAGATACTGATAAAAAAGGTACTTTTCTTGGCGGTAGTGAAGGAGTTACAGTTGAGTTTGTTAACTTAGCTCCACCAAGCCAATTTAATCAAGATGAAGATGTAAGATTAAGAGTTTTATTAAAGAATAAAGGCGAAGCAAGAGTTGCTACTGGTAATACAAAAGTAAGAATATTTGGAGTACAGGTAAGTGATTTTGGTTTAACATCAGCATATAAATCTAATCTCGGTCCTTTAGAAGCAGCTGGTGAATTTACAAAAGAAGGTGGTGAACAAGAGATTGATTTTGGTACTATACGTTACAAGCCCGAGATAATAAATCAAGCAGACTTTACTTTACGTACAAGATTATGTTATCCTTATC
>CAYHTT010000025.1:0-4197 GCA_964359725.1 Candidatus Woesearchaeota archaeon
AATGGTAGCACAAATATATTGGCTGTTACAACCCATAATGAAGATAATTTCTCAGAAAATAATTATGATTACCAACATAATTATAGCTTTACTCCTATTGAGATTGGGCAATATGTTATAAGCGTGTATGTAAAAGATGTTAATAATCCAAACTCAAAGGAAGTTAACCAAAATGCAAGCATTTTCTCAAGTAATCTAGAATCAATTAATCTTACAGGTGTTAAAACAGATGGATTAAAATTAAAAGATGTTTCAAGTAAAAGAGTAATAGCTTCTGGAGTAAATATAACTCAAAGATTACCAGCTGGACCTTATGATTTAGAAGCTAATACCACTAGATTAACTATTATATTACATAATATGACTGTAAATAATACATTGCAAAGTAATATTACTTGCAGATTTAATGACATAGATGAAACTGTTAGCGTGCCAAGTGATACAAGAGCAGTAGATCAATTTGAGTTAGAATGTAATCAAACATTTGCTAGCGTGAATTTAACTTATAATTATACAAATGTATTAAGCTCGATTACGCATGAAAGTAATTTAAAAATATATAGATGTACTGCTCAAGCTTCATGTACCTTCTCTAAATTAACCACAACAGCTAGTACAGCTAATAATACAATAACTGCTCACTTTACTACATTTTCAATATTTATGTTAAGTGAAGATACTGTGACAACAACTGTTACAGTAACTCAACCAGGTGCTGCTGGTGGTGGAGGGGGAGGAGTTAGATTAGCAACTATTGAAATTCTTGATCCAGGACCTTTAAGCTTATACTCAGAAGATATAATAATTGCACCAATAATAGTTAGAAATACTGGTTTAATACCTTTAGTTGGAATTAGTTTAAGTGCAACTTCAAATACCACAGATTTAAGTTTAGATTTTGATAAAAATTTTATACAAAGATTAGATGTTAATCAACAAGAAACTGTAATATTAACTATAACAAGTCATACCGAACCAGGAAATTATGAAATTGTAGTTAGAGCAGATGTTACAAATCCTGCTGTTACAGATATAGCTAAAATAATCGTAAGTTTAATTGAAAGAGGAGCTGAAGAAAGATCTCAAGCATTAAAGCAAATTGACTTTGCATTTAAATTATTTGATGGTAATCCAGAATGTCTAGAATTAAAAGAATTATTAAACCAAGCTGAGAAAGCTCTCGAGTCAAAAGAATATGGTAAAGCTTTAAGTTTAGCAGATGCAGCTATACAAAGTTGTAAAAACTTAATTGCTTTACAACAAAAAGAATTAAAATTACCTAAAAAACCTACTCCAATAAGTGATTTATTAATATTGAGCCTAGAAACATTATTATTCTTGTTTATAAGTTATGGATTGTATAATTATTATAAGAAAAGAAAAATAAGAAAATTAGCTGAGATAAAATAGAAAGGTTTAAATATTAGCGTATATACAGTATATACATGATAATAAAAGAAGTTAAACCTTTTGGAAATGGGGCACAAATCGTTGTCCCAAAAGGATGGATAGGAAGAAAGATTATAATAGAATTAAAAACTAAAGATATAGAGGATATACAAAAAGATATAATAAATAATATAAAGGATTTGAGTAAGGTTGTTTCTATAGTGCTAATTGGTTCTTATGCAAGAGAAGAACAATTAATGGAGTCTGATGTAGATATTGTAATATTTTGTATTGAAAAACTAAAAATAGATTTACCTAATTACCATATTATACTAGTCAATGTAAATAAATTAAAAGAAGAAATAATCCTGAATCCAGCTTTATTCAAATCTATATTAGACGAAGGGGTTGTGATATTAAACTCAAATTTTTTAAATAATATAAAGATTAATAATGCTGCAATTAAAAAATATAAAAAAGATTGCTATGATGCTTATCTTTTAAATAAAGAATTTATTAATTTAGATAAAAAACAAAATGCTCTATCTCCCAGTATAATCTATTCTATAATTTTAAGATTAAGATCTTTGTTTATATTAAAAAATAAATATTTATTTAAAGAATTTAGATCTTGGTTAATTAAAAATAATATTCAAGAATTTGATAAATTGTATAATATTTATAAATCTGTTAGGGATAATAAAATATTAAAAAATATTGATTATAAATTAATTAATGAAGTTGAAAAAGCTAATGAATTTTTATGCGAGCAATTGAAATGAAAAGAAAAAAGAGAGCTAAAAAAGGGGTTATATCTTTAGAAAAACAAATTAAAAAACATCAAGAAAAATTAAACAAAGCTATAAAATCTGGAAATTGGGGTTTAGAGGGCTATTACAGAAAAGAAATTGATGCTAAAAGAAAGGATTTAGAGAAGAAAAAGAAAATTTTAGGAGGATAATTGTTTATTATTAAATTAAAGTAAAATGCCAACTGTAGCAAAAGATGATCCGTTAGCGGAAATTACTTTAAGGAAATATGAGCCGCCTTATAATTTAAGTAAGCGTGAGCTAATTAAAAAACTCTGTTTAAGTATTGGATTATTACAGCCAGGTGATTCTCGAGATATAATAATAGATGTTTTACTAACTTTAATAGAAGAAAAAAAATTATTAAGCTCTGAGGAAATTCAAAATAAAGCTATTGAAATAAGAAAAAAAGAAAATTTACCATTAAAGGGAATTGCCGGTAGTAATATTAGAAGGCAACTTAAAAGATTAAAAGATTTATTTTTAATTGAAAATGTAAAGAATAATTATAGAATAAATGAAAATCTGCCTTTAATTAATATATTTGAGGAGAAAATAGAAAAATTTTATTTAAAAAGTATCTTAGATAGAATTAAAGAATATTTTAAAGAAATAAAATAAAAAGATTTATATACTAATTCAATTTAATTAATTTTTTAATGCAAGATATTGAAAAAGTTTTTCAAGATATTTCTAAAGATTGTAAAAATATGCTAGAAACAAATTTTTATCAATGTATTAATATAATTGGTGATGAAGAAAGATGTAAAAAATTTTTAGAATTTTTTAACAATTTTACTAACAAACAATATCAAGATATGGTATTTATTAATCAAGATGGTAAAGAAAGTAAAGTTTTTTATAATGTATTTATAGATTGTTTTTATGATATACGAGCCATTAGAGGATTCTGAATTATTAGCAAAATATGTAACAAAGTATTCTAAAGGTAAAGTTCTAGATTTAGGAACTGGTTCTGGTATTCAAGCGGAAATTGCATTAAAACACACAAAAGATATTTTAGCTACTGATATTAATGAAGAAACTGTTAAATATGTTAAAAGGAAAGGAATTAATGCTAAAGTTTCAAATTTATTCTCTAATATTAATAAGAAGTTTGATTTAATTATATTTAATCCACCTTACTTACCTAAAGATGATTTAGAGGATAAAGAAAGTAAACAGGCAACAAGTGGTGGTAAATATGGTTATGAGATTTTAGAAAGATTTTTTTCTCAAGTTAATAATTATTTAAATAAAAACGGAAAAATTTTAATTGTTTTTAGTTCATTAACTAATAAAAATAAAATAAATAAAATTATAAAGAATAATAATCTTAAATTTAAATTATTAGAAAGCAAGAAAATATTTTTTGAAACCTTATATTGTTATCTAATTGAGAGAAAATGAGAGAGATTGTTTATTTTTCAAAATCTGCTTGGACTAGTGGGAATTTTAGAGATTTAATGAAAGCCGGAAGAATGGATATAGTATGCCATGCTATTATAATGTCTTTATTTATTTCTAATAAAATACGCGAAGATGTAAATTTACATTTATTTTTTTATGGTCCACCAGATCCACCAAAACACCTAGAATTAATGCCTAAAATAAATGAAAAATTTCAGATAAGTAAAAAAGACATTTCTGGATTAATAAAGCGTATGTTATACAAATATAAAAAAGGTAAAAAGATAGAAGTATTTCCAGGATGCTATATAGAAAAATTAGGCTTATTAAATTTTATTGATAACTCAAATAACAGAAATATTTATATTTTAGATAAAAATGGTGAAGATATAAGAAATATTGAAATTAAAGAAAATCCAGTTTTTATTTTAGGAGATCACGAAGGTATGCCAAAAAAAGAATTAAGAAAATTAACTAAATTGGCAAAAAAAGTTTCTTTAGGAAATATAACTTATTTTTCAAGTCAGGCTATTACAATATTAAATAATGAACTTGATAGGAGAAACATATAATGGAATTTTGGCAACTT
>CAYHTT010000026.1:0-3954 GCA_964359725.1 Candidatus Woesearchaeota archaeon
CCTGAATTCTGGGTTTTAAGCAAGGAAGATGGAAAAGCAGATGTTGTTAATAGTAAAAAAACAGAAGATGGTTATGAGCATCTTGACTTAGAAGATAAAGACTTTCCAATAAATAAAGATGCAGCTGATGTTTGTCCTGTAAATGTTATTCATATAGTTGATAAAAAGGAAAAGAAAAGAATTATTTAATATAACTTAATCTTCATTTTGAATTAGTGGTTCTCTAAGTTGATAATTACCTGTAAGAAATTCATATTTTTTGTCATCTGAATTATAAATATACACATCAAAATAACCATCTTCATTATCATCCTCTAATTTAAATACAGGTTTTTTTATGTATTTAATATGCATACTTATTGGATCATAAATTCTTAAATGTATTTCATAGAAATCTACCTTATTGTTAGAATTGGAATCAAAAGCTTTAAGAGTTATTTCCCCATCATCTATTGTAACAGTTTTTTCTTCTAGTAATTTATGAGAACTAGAACAATTTAACTGTAAAGTTGTTAATACGGTTAAAATAATATTAGTCAAATTTTTTATTTTCATTTTATACGTTTATATTTCCCAGAACTTTCCTCAAGTTTCCACATATAATCAATATCCCAAACTTCATTTTTATCATACCAAACTTCTTTAGGATCAGTTCTCCAATCTGTAAAAAAATAGCCCTTTAAATCGTGATAAAAGACTAATCTAATTAAATGAAAATCTTCCCCCCCATCTCCGTTTGTATCATAACTAAATCTTACATATATCCCGTATATTTTACCACTATCGTCAAAATTTTTTCTAAATGAATAAGAATTTTTATAATTTCTTATATTTATGACTGGAATTTTAATTTTACTAGAGCTATTTATCTTGCCAAAAAATGCGTAGTTATCCATTAAATATTTTTCATATATCTCATCTTCTTGCTCTTTAGTAAGACTATATTTATAAGAAGGTGAACAACTTAATTGAAATCCCAATAAACTACTTAATATAATCTTAGTTAAATTCTTCATTTTAATATAGCAAAATTAAGTTTCAAAAACTTTAAATAACTTTCTTAACAATAGTTAAGTATGATTTACCCGCAAGAAATTGAAGTTTGGTATATGTTGCCAGTTATAAGAAAAGAACTAGCCAAATCCTTACTAAATTATAATTTAACACAGAAAGAAATTGCTTCAAAATTAGGGTTAACAGAAGCTGCCATCTCCCAATATATGAATGAAAAACGTGCTACTACAATGTCATTAGACCCAAAGATTAAAATTGCGATTGAAGAGGCAGCTAAAAAAATTAAGAATAATGCTAGTATTATGAAAGAGATTCAAAATATAAGCAAATTATTTTGGGACTCACGTAGTATATGCAAAATTCACATGCAACATGATAAATCTATACAAAAAAATTGCGAATTATGTTTTAAATAAAAATGGACGTTAATGAAAGAATAAAACAAATGTTTGAGTACAGAAATCCTGATAAACATAAATATAAATTAGAACCAGGATTAAATGAAGATGTTGTTAAAGCGATTTCTTTAAGCAAGAATGAACCAGAATGGATGTTAAACTTTAGATTAAAAGCTCTCGAGCAATATAAGAAAATGCCAGTTCCTACGTGGGGAGCTGATCTCTCTCAATTAGATCCAGAAAAAATAACTTATTATGCTGTGCCAGATGCTAAGCATAATGCTAAATCTTGGGATGACGTGCCAGAAGATATTAAAAATACATTTAAGAGATTAGGAATTCCTGAAGCAGAACAAAAATATTTAGCAGGAGCAGGTACTCAATATGATTCAACTGTTGTATATCATAATTTAAAAAAAGAACTCGAGAAACAAGGTGTTATTTTTGAGGATATGGATGTTGCTTTACAAAAATACCCTGAATTAGTTAAAGAATATTTTATGACAAAATGCATTCCTATTACTTTACATAAATATATAGCATTGCATGGTGCTGTATGGTCTGGTGGGACATTTATTTACATTCCAGAAAATGTTAAAGTTGAAATGCCATTGCAAGCTTATTTTAGAATGAATACCGAAAGTTTTGGACAATTTGAGCATACTTTAATTATTGTTGAGAAAAATGCACAAGCTATATATGCCGAGGGTTGCAGTTCGCCCAAGTATAATTCAGCGTCATTGCATGCAGGTTGTGTTGAATTATTTGTTAAAGAAGGCGCAAGATTAAGGTATGTTAGTTCTGAAAATTGGAGTAATAATACTTATAATTTGAATACCAAAAGAGCAATTGTTGAGAAAAATAGTGTAATTGAATGGGTAACTGCTAATATGGGTTCTCGCACATCAATGGTTTATCCTTGCAGTATATTAAAAGGAGAAGGTGCAAGAGCGGATCATTTAAGTATAGGTTATGCTGGCAAAAATCAAGTTCAAGATATTGGTGCTAAAGTTTATCATCTTGCTCCCAATACAACTTCAATAGTAAAATCAAAAAGTATTTCTAAAAATGGAGGAATTACTCGTTACCGTGGCATATTAAGTATAGCTAAAAATGCTTTAAATGCTAAATCAAAAGTTCAATGTGATGCTTTAATGTTAGATGATATTTCTAAATCTGATACTATTCCTTATATGGATATTAAACAAGATAAAGTAAGTATAGCACATGAGGCAACTGTTGGAAAAATCTCGCAAGAACAAATTTTCTATTTAATGTCCCGCGGTCTGACAGAAGAGCAATCTACCCAAATGATAGTTAATGGTTTTATCGAGCCTATTGTAAAAGAATTACCAATAGAGTATGCAGTTGAACTTAATAGATTAATTGAGTTAGAGATAGAAAGTTCTTTAGGTTAAAATGTTAAATCTTAAAAATGCAAATAAAGAATTAATTGGAGATTTGTCTAATAAAGAAAATTTAGTTATTCCAAAAAATACAAAAAAAGAATTAAGAATTTTGATAAATAAAAATAAAGATTTCTTAATAATTATAGAGGAAAATGCCGAATTAGATTTAATTACTAATTTTGAAGTTAATGAAGATTCAAAAATCTCTTTTGAGATAATTTTAAAAGAGAATGCAAAGCTTAATTATCTTAATTTACAAAATTTATCATTAAATATAAAGTACAATGAGGAAAAGAGAGTTAAACTTGAAAAAAATTCGGAATTTAATTATTATGATTTAAATTTTGGTTCTAAATCAATTAAATCCGAGCTTATAGTAAATTTAGACGGTGAAAATGCGAAATTTGAACATTATGGGATATTTGTAAGTGATAAAAAACAAGAATTTGATTTTGGGGTTAATGCTAGCCATAATGCTCCTTATACTTATTCAAATATGCTAACAAAAGGTGTTTTATGCGACAGTTCTAAATCTAATTACCGTGGTTTAATCAAGATTAGTAAAAATGCTCACAATTCTAATGGATATCAAAAAGAAGATGTAATATTACTAAGTAACGATGCAGAAGCTAATGTAATACCTAAATTAGAAATTGACAATCATGATGTAAGATGCACACATGGTGCTTCAATTTCTCAATTAGATCAAGATAAAATATTTTATTTAATGACTCGTGGTTTAGATGAAAATCAAGCTAAAATAGAATTAGTTAATGGATTTTTTCAAATTATATTAAATAAAATTAATTTTGATAATATTGAGAAAATACAAGGAATTATTCAGGATAAAATAAAATGATAAACATAAATGAAATTAAAAAGGATTTTCCAATTTTTAATAGAAAAATGAATGGAAAAGAATTAATTTATTTGGATAGCGCGGCAACTAGTCAAAAACCTTTGCAAGTTATTAATGCATTTAAAGATTTTTATGAAAATTATAATTCAAATATTCACCGAGGCATTTATACTTTAAGCGAGGAAGCAACCAATTTATATGAATTAACTCGGGAGAAAGTTGCAAAATTCATTAATGCAAGTTCAGAAGAAATAATATTTACAAAAAATACAAC
>CAYHTT010000027.1:0-2175 GCA_964359725.1 Candidatus Woesearchaeota archaeon
AATATTTCAATAGAATTCTTCGCAACCAAGAAAGTATTATTATTTATTCCTATAACTTTACTATTACAATTATCACATGTATTTTTTAATTCATTTAAAACGTGTTTAAATTCCTCGCTATCTCCTGTAAATTTATTCATTTTAACTAAAGCTAAAGATCTATCTTGAACAATAAAGCTTGTAATATTATTTAATTCATCTTTACTTTTTAAATCAAATATCTTAAAACTATAATCTGCTTGAGTTACTGGTTGAACATTTTGCATTTCAGCTTCTATTTGTTCTATTTCAGCTTCATTTTCAAAAAATAAACTTTTTAACCAAGTAAAAAAACTCATTTTTTCTCCTTGATTTGTCTCTGCTTTATTAATTCAACTCTTGCTTTAACCCTATTTAAAGTTGTTTGAGGTATTTGAAAATCTTGTTTTAATACTTTTTCTGCTTCTCTTAAAAAAGTTTGCTCTACATTTTTTAATTCATAATATAAACTAAAATAACCTGTACTTCCCACATTGCCTGATTTCATTTTACGTTCAATTTCCTCTATCTTATGCATTAAAGCTTCTATATTTCTTTGAGGTAGATTAACTATTTTTGTTTCTTCTTGTTTTAATACAGGTTTCTGACTTGAGAAAGAAAATGACTCAAGTTTAGCTTGAGGTTTATCTTCTTGTGCTTTTAATCTTTTTAGCACATCAATAGTTTTTTCACGTTGTTCAGGCATTTTTAACCTCTTAACCTCTTTATTAAGCATAGAACTTGCCTAATTGATCTTCTGAGAAGTTTTCTCTTATAAATTTAACCATCATCTCATTATTTGCTAATTCGTAAATACGTAAAGCACTTCCCAGTAAGCCTGATTTTAATAAAACATCTCCTAAACTAGAAAGTTTATCTTTATTGTTTGCTATTTCATAAGCACGAGCCGCATATCCTAATCTATTTTCATTAAGACATTTATCTCCTAGCTTGATTAATTTTTCAGTATTATTTAAAACAGCAAAAACCTCAATAGCAACATCTATTTTTTCTTTTTCTAAACAGATTTCTCCTAAATTAATTAATCTTGTTTCATCTTTCGCAATTGAAAATGCCCTTAAAGCATCTGAATAATGACCTTCTAAAATACATTTTTCACCACAATGAATTAATTTATTTTTATCTTGAGAGAAATTATAAGATAAACTGTAAACTTCAACAGCTTGGTTAAATTGACCTCTGCTCGAGTAAATATCTCCTATCTCATTTAATTTTTCTATGTTTTTAGTTAATAAAAATGATTTGACTGCTTGTACAAAGTCTCCTCTTTTAACATACTCATCACCAGCAGCATTTAACAAATTATTTCTTGTAGTATCATCAAACATATCTAAGTTAACATTATCAATACCTTTCTTGATTATGCTTGGAACAATTTTAGATAGAGAGCTTTCACCTTGATTTTCTTTCATTATATTTGTAATATTACTCTTTATATTTTCTACCATACAATTACAACTACTATACTTCTATATAAATATTTTGTTTTAATTTTTGAAAAAATAGATAAATTTATATACTACTAGTTAAACTTGGCTTGAAAGTTATTTTAAGGAGGTTAAGATGAAACCAAAAGATTGGAAAGAAAGTGAAGAAGATGAAAAAGAGGAGGATGAGCCTGAAGACCAACCCTCTGATGATGAAGATGAATGGTAATTATTATTGTCATACTTACTAATTCTTTTTTATTTTTAATAGAAAAGTATTTATATTAGAATAATTACTATAAAGTAGATGATGAAAGAAGAATTAATAAGAGTTCCTTGTAAAAATTGCGGCACTAAAGTTGCAGTTAATGATTTAAGAAAAAATGATAAAGGGTTGTATGTTTGTAGCAATTGTTTAAGTCATAAATATGTTTTTATAGATGATATACCAAATATCATGCCCCAAAAAATCCTTATTAAATCTAAAGAAGAAGTTAAATCAATTGTAATGAAAAAAGAAGAAAAAATACCATATTATTGTACTAACTGTAAATTTAGCTTTACTCGTTCTCGTGGTTCACCAAGTAAAGGTTGTCCGTATTGTGGTAAAGATTATACTGTACAAAGAAGAGAAAGTGCAGCTGACATATTAAGAGAAGTTGATAGTATGTTTTAAAAAGTTTTAAATATTCTAGAAATAAGTTTTAAT
>CAYHTT010000027.1:2275-3566 GCA_964359725.1 Candidatus Woesearchaeota archaeon
TTAATTCTAAAGTATGCCCTAAAAAATGCTTCTGAATATAAAGGAAAGGCTAATTTTAATTCTGTTTTAGGAAAAGTTTTACAAGAAAAACCAGAACTTAAGCAAAATATTAAAGAATTAGCTAAAGAAGTTAATAATATAATCAAAAAAGTAAATTCTATGAAGCTAGAAGAACAAGAAAAATTACTAAAAAAATATCATTTCAAAGAAAAGAAAGTTGAACATAAAATATTGCCAGAATTACCAAATGTTTCTGGAAAAGTTGTAACTAGGATTGCACCCTTCCCTTCTGGGCCATTACATATTGGTAATGCTCGTCAAGCTGTTTTAAACGATGAATATTCTAAAATGTATCATGGTAAATTATTACTTGTTATAGATGATACAATTGGAAGTAAGGAAAAAAGTATAGAAAAAGATGCTTATAAATTAATTCCTCAAGGTTTAAAATGGCTTAAGGTAAAATTTCATAAAACTTATTACAAAAGCTCGAGATTAAAAATTTATTATAAGTATGCTGAAGAATTAATTAAGCGTGGAAAAGCATATGTTTGTTTTTGTTCTCCCGAATTATTAAGAAAAAACAGAGTTAATAGAATAGAGTGTAACTGTAGACATGATGAAATTGAAAATAATTTATTAAATTGGAAAAAGATGTTTAAAATGCCAGCAGAAAAAGCAACATTAAGAATTAAAACTAGTATGGAACATCCAAATCCTGCTTTCCGTGACAGAGTAATATTTAGAATTACAGATAGAGAACATCCTAAAGTAAAGAAAAAATATAGGGTTTGGCCTTTATTAGATTTTTCCTGGGCAATTGATGATTATTTACTTGGCATTACTCATATAATACGTGGAAAAGAATTAATGATTGAAAGTGAAATGGAACGTTATATTTGGAATATTTTTAATTGGCCTTCTCGTGAGATAATTCATACTGGTTTAATACAAATTTTTGGTATTAAATTAAGTAAATCTAAAGCTAAACAAGAAGTAAAATCTGGTAAGTATCTTGGTTGGGATGATCCCAGAACTTTTAGTTTGCAAAGTTTAAAAAGACGTGGTATTAGACCAGAAGCTGTAAGAAAGTTTTGTTTAAGTTTTGGATTAACACAAACTGAGGTTACTGCTCCAATAGAAAATTTATACATGGAAAATAAAAAAATAATTGACAAAATTGCAAGACGTTATTTTGTTGTATTTAATCCTAAAAAAATTAACATTGAAAATGCACCAAAATTAAAAGTTAAAGCACCTTTACATCCTGATTATAATTATGGTTATAGAA
>CAYHTT010000028.1:0-2570 GCA_964359725.1 Candidatus Woesearchaeota archaeon
GCTGTTAACTGAGTTCTTGTTGATATAGGAAATATTAAATCATAATCTGCTCCTTTTTCATGTCCTAAATCAATATTAGGCCAAATATTTTTAATTTTTCTTTTACTTTCTCCTGGTACATTTGGTAGGTAATCTAAACCGTGTTTAAAATACCATGAAATCATATATGGGATTAAGCTAGGGTCATGCTCATTAACTTGTTTATTTAATTCTTTTATAATTTTAATTTTATCTTTTCCAGAAGTTTCACTTACTCTAGGATCTCTTTTCTTAGTTGTAATATCAAAACTATCTTCTGGCGTTACTGAGAAATTATCTATATCTAGGATTAAATGCATTCTATCATTTAAAGCACGGTCTGTTTGATGTGCTCCTAAATATCTACCATTCCCAAGATTACCAGAAGCTAATCCTAATGAAAAGCTATCTCCTATTTGATATTTTTTACCATCTATTTCAACGTAACCATCAAATAAGTTAAATAATTGATTTTGAACAGCAGGCAAACATCTGGTTAATTCATCAACAACATAAACATTGTATTTTAATTTTTCTGTTAACTCGCGTAATTCAGCTAAATTTTTAACTTTTTTAATATCTGTTCCCATTGTTGCGAATAATGCTCTTACATCCATATCATCTCTACCAAGTACAAAAATACCTTTATTTCCAAATAAGCTTAGAACATCATTCTCAATTTGAGTTTTACCCTCTCCTGTTTCACTTACTAAAAATGTATTAAGCTTACCTATAACCGCAGATTTTATTAAATCCTCTATATAAATTGGCTTACCCCCAATTTGCATTACAGGGTTTGTATTAATATAATTACTAAAATTTAGTTCCTCCAATTTTTGCTCTAAACTTTTATTCATTTTCAGCTCCTTTAACAATATTAATTTTAACTTCGACAATTGTTTTTGGTTTTAATTCTTGCTGTAAAAAACTAGGAATAACTATTACAGCTTGCTTGCCATGTTTTGCAATTCTCTTTGTTATTGTATATGTTTTTTCCATTTCATATATTAATTTTATGTATATTTTGTTACTATATGGTAGATATAACTAATATATAAAGCTTTCGCTTTATGACTATTTAGAAGTAGTTACTATTTTAATGTGTCCAGTCTATTACAGCTCCAGATTTACCAGTAAGATAACTATAACATGTTAAAGCTGCTTTACAACCCTCCCCAGCTGCAGTTATTGTTTGTTTATATGGCATTATTGTAACATCACCTGCTGCAAACAAACCAGGTGTTTTTGTCTTACAATAAATATCTATAACAATCTCATTTTTTTCATTAATTTCTACAAGATGTTTAACAAAATCAACTTTATTAATGTAACCAATTTCAACAAATACACCATCTAACTTAATTTCTTTTAATTCTTCATTATTAATGTGCTTTATTATTAATGAATTTAATTTATCTTCACCTTTAAATTCCATAGGAATATGTTCTAAAATAATTTCTATATTATTAGTATTTTTAACTCTTTCAATTAAAACTTGCTCTCCTCTAAATTCATTTCTTTTATGAATTAAATAAACCTTATTAGCATATTTACTTAAGATTAAAGCTGAATCTAAAGCAGAATTTCCACCACCAATTACAGCTACTATTTTATCTTTATATAATGGGGCATCGTAAACAGCATAAATATGTATACCTAGTCCTACAAATTTATCTTCTCCAGAAATGTTGAGCTGAGCTGGAACTTTACCATAAGCCAAAATTACAGCTTTACTTTCATATTTTTCATCATTGCTTAAAGTTGTTATAAATTTATTTTCAACCTTATCCAATTTAACAATTCTTCCAGGTATTATTTCTGCACCTTCTTCTATAGCTTGTTTTTCAAATATCTTCATTAAATTAGCCCCATGACTAGTTTCAAAACCGGGATAATTCTCAATATGACTAGTAAGTAAAGTTTGTCCACCTTTATCTATACTTATAACTAATATTTTTAACTTTCTTCTACATGCATATATTGCAGCAGATAACCCAGCTGCTCCTGCTCCAATTATAATTACATCGTACATAAAGCTAATTCAGAAAAAGAAGTTATTTAAAATTAATCTTTTAAGTGAAATTCTACAATATCATCATCTTCTAACTTATGATCTAGACCAATTCTTTGGCCTAAAAATTTTGCTGATTTTCCAGTAACTCTAGCAAAATTAAATTTTCTTAAAAAATCTTTATGAATTATAGCTGCTAAATCTCTTATAGTAGAACCTTTTTTTAGTGCTACTGGCGGATAATCTGGTTTTTTGCTTGGCTGCTTAGTATAAACTTTAATTAAATTAAGAAAATTCCAAATTAAATCTTTTATATTTTCTTGCCCATAATAATATATTCTTGGTAAATCTATATCATAAAGCTCTTTATCAAGTATCTTTAATTCTTGTTTATCTTTAAATATTACAATAATTAAGTCACTCTGTCTAATAATAGCCAACATACTTGGTCCAAGCTCGGCTTCTTCAAAATTCTCTACAATTGCAGGAATTTCAATGATTTGTAATTTAACACCGTGGTAATCCAGTATACCAATTTCGG
>CAYHTT010000029.1:0-2357 GCA_964359725.1 Candidatus Woesearchaeota archaeon
ATAATTGCTGCTATAATTCCTGGAAGAATATTAACAAAACCATTCCATAAACTAATTAACGGATTAAGAATTAATGAACCAGTAGTTGATATGGCATCTAAAGCCATTATACACACCTCCTTTTTTTAATCATTACTATAATCATTACTAATTTGTAATAAACTTAAACTATTTAAATAACTTTCGTTTTATTTTCTTAATTTTTAAGTGGTAAGTTAAAATATACAATAAATTACCATAAAGTTTATTAATAAGCAACGTTATCATAAATTAAGGGATATTCCTCCTTCTAAAAATTTAATGGTGAAATAAATGCAAATAAAAGAAGCTTTGACATTTGATGATGTTTTATTAGTTCCAAAAAAATCTATTGTTAATTCTAGAAAAGATATTTCATTAAAAACTAGGTTAACTAAAAATATCTTACTTAATATACCAATTATTAGCGCGAATATGGATACTGTGACAGAAAGTGCAATGGCTATAACATTAGCAAAGATGGGTGGTATTGGCATAATACATAGATTTTTACCAATAGAGCAGCAAGTTAATGAAGTATTAAAAGTAAAAAGAGCAGAAAATTTAATTATTGAAAAACCATTTACTTTAATGACATCTTCAAAATTAAGGGATGCTAAACAATTAATGCAAGAAAATAATGTTTCTGGGATATTAATAGTGAATTATGAAAATAAATTACAAGGCATTCTAACTTCTCGAGATATTTTATTTGAAAACGATTTAGAAAAAAGTGTTTCTGAGTTAATGACACCAAGAAAAGATTTAATTACAGCTTTGCCAGGAATTAGTTTTGAGAAAGCACAAGAAATTTTGCATGAAAATAAATTAGAAAAACTTCCAATTGTAGATGAAAATAATTATTTACATGGACTAATCACAGCTTCTGATATAGTTAAAATAAAACAATACCCTCATTCAACTAAAGATGTTAAAGGTAGATTAAGAGTGGGAGCTGCTGTTGGAGTAAAAAATGATTATTTAAAAAGAGCAGAAGCATTATTACAAGCAGGTACTGATGTTATTATATTAGATATTGCTCATGGACATTCTGATTTAGCAATTAATGCAATTAAATTAATAAAAAAAGAATTTGGTAACGTTGAGTTGATAGCAGGAAATGTTGCAACTAAAGAAGGTGCAGAAGATTTAATTTCAGCAGGTGCAGATATAATTAAATGTGGCGTTGGCTCTGGATCTGTTTGTACAACTAGAATAGTTGCAGGCTCAGGAGTTCCACAATTGACAGCAGTAATGGATTGTGTGAAAGTTGCTGATAAATACAATATTCCAGTTATTTCAGACGGTGGAATAAGAACTTCAGGTGATATTACAAAAGCGTTAGCAGCAGGCGCTTCAACTGTAATGATAGGTGGTTTATTAGCAGGAACAGAAGAAGCACCAGGTCTTACAATAATGAGAAATGGTGGAAAATATAAAATGAGTCGAGGCATGGCAAGTATTGCAGCTAATTTATCAAATAAATCAATTAATAATTCAGAATTAAAACAAGATGATGTTGAAGATATTGTGCCCGAGGGTGTAGAATCATTCGTTCCATATAAAGGTAAAGCTTCTGAAGTAATAAAACAATTAATTGGTGGCTTGCGTTCTGGATTAAGTTATTGCGGCGTAAGTAATCTAGAAGATTTAAGAAAAAATGCAGAATTTGTTAAGATAACAAAAGCTGGTAAAATTGAAAGCATGCCACACGATGTGGAATTAATAGAATAGATTTTTAAATTTACTAATTTTAATTTATTTGGGCCTATAGTTTAACGGATAGAATAAGAGGCTTCGGACCTCTGGATCTGGGTTCGACCCCCAGTAGGCTCATAAAAATGAAAACTTATACAGAATACATCTGGATGAATACTAAGCAAAGAAGAGAAATATTAAATATTACAGATCAAGTTCGTGAAATAGTTAAAAAAAGTAAGATAAAAGATGGAATGGCTTTAGTAAGTGCAATGCACATTACAGCAAGTATATTTGTAAATGATGAAGAATCTGGATTAAAACAAGATTTTTTAGAATGGTTAGAAAAACTTGCTCCATTTAAACCAGATTACAAACATCATCGTACTGGAGAGGATAATGCAGATGCCCACCTTAAAAGAACAATAATGGGGCATCAAGTTATTTTGCCAATAACTAATAATGATTTAGATTTTGGGCCATGGGAACAAGTTTTTTACGGTGAATTTAATGGTCAACGTAAGAAAAGGATTATTGTTAAAGTTTTAGGTGAATAATTCTAGTTTGGGGTTGTGGTATAACTTGGTTATTATTTGAGCTTCGGGGGTTCAAGATCCAGGTTCAAATCCTGGCAACCCCAT
>CAYHTT010000030.1:0-2259 GCA_964359725.1 Candidatus Woesearchaeota archaeon
CTTGACCTTCTCCTTTATGAATAGAATCAAGTTCAATAAAATTCCCTTGCTTTATAGTATTAAAATTTTTAGGCATTATATCTTGTACATTCTTAGGAAAGAATGTTTTTCCAAGAAAAAACCAAAAAGCTGCAATTGCAATTATCACAATTACAATAATCCAAATTAATTTTAATGCCATATTTTTATTAATTAACTTTTCTTTAAAAACCTTTTTCTTAAATTATCCAAGCTTAATTTAGTTTTATTAAATATTAAATAAAATGCTATACTCGCTAATGCAATATCTCTTATACTAATTTCATTAAATTCAATAGTAAATATTATTGCTATTAACATAATAAATGCTACTATACTTGCTAATTCTGTAAATAACCCAAGTAAAAGTAAAGCTCCAACTATAGTTTCAATAACGCCGAGTAAAAGTATAAATAATGCTATGCTAAAAGGCAGTAAACTTTCTAATGGTCTAGCATATCCAATCCAATTTTCTGGATTAATGAACTTATCAATACCAAAATAAAGAAAAACAAAAGCTAAGGCTAACCTTAATATTAAAACTGAGTAATCCTTAATGTTCATCTTTTTACTCAACAACTATCGTACCTGTAGATGCTAGATTTAAATGATCGTGGTATTTCCAAGTTCCTTTTTGATTAAATGTAAATGACCATTGTTCATCTTGCTTTAATCCTTGACATGCATCAAATTTACTGCCAATACAACCACCTGTTTCAGGATAAAGTGCATGTGTTGGATGAATTGCAGAAGCAGGCCAATGCTCAACTGTGTCTTTATTTATCCAAGTTACAGTACGTCCAGCAACAATTGTTAATTCAGATGGGGAAAATCCTGATGAAGTAATAATAACAGCATCAAATGTTGGCTTAGGTATTTCTCCAGGTGGAATATTATCTTCATCGCTTTGACTACAACCCGCAACTAATAATGCAGATGTTAAAATCAATAATAAATAAATTTTTTTCATTTTTCCTCCTTTATGTTACAATTATTGTTCCAGTTGCTTTTAATCTGTTGGATGCAGGCCAATAAGATTTATATGTAAATGTTTCTTCAGCTGTAAATTCTACTGTTTTCGTGCCACCAGGTAAAACTTTTCCTGTATCACCCCAAACATCACTTCTAAAATCTAATCCACCATAATAAACCTTTTCCTCACGAACTTTAAAAGTAATTTTAACTTTATCATCTTTATTAACAGTTAAAGTATCTGGGTACAAACCAACATCATCTCCTTCTATTGTAAATTCTTTTATTTGTGGGGTTATTTCTTTTTCAGTTTCACAAACAAGTTGTCCACAAGTCTTACACGAATCTTCTCCTGGTCCTAAAACATATTTACATCCAGGACCTGGACTAGCACAGTCTATACATTTTTTGGGGCCTATATTTTGTTGTTCTTGTTTAGGTTGGCAACTACTTATAATTAAAACACTTAAAAGAAATATCATTACAAAATAAATTTTTTTCATATCAACCCCTATTTTATTAAAATTTTGTTTTTTATAAATTTAACTATTTTTTTGTAAATGGATTACAATTAATACATTTATTTTCTATTTTTTTAGAAGTTAAAAATAATGAAACTAAAACTATTGAAAATGTAACTAATGAAATTTCCCATCTATATTCTAATAACTTAAATATTGCAGCTGGACTTAAAAATGCTAATACAGCACTAATACAAGCAGCGCATGTAGCACTTGAAAATACCCCTGCGATTACACTAGAAAATCCAGCAAATACACCACCGCTTGTTCCTCTTATAGAGACTTTTCTTAATACTTTGAAAGAATAAACTTGCATTGTAATTAATAATCCTATAGATAATGCCAATATTAAAAAGAAAATATAACCATACCATGGAGTTATTTGCAAGAAAAATTTTAAATCATTTCCTGGAGTATAAAATACAGGAATATAAATGTAAATAAATAACATTATTAAGCTTGATATTATAAATAATAAATAATATTTTTTATTCTCAAAAACTGCTTTTACAGAATTTTTAAATGTTAAAAATATATTACTCATTTTTTAGATTTGTGGCTCAAAGGTTTCTCTTTCTGTTACTCCTTCATGACCTGCATGTCCAGAACCACCACAACCATCTTCTATATCCCAAAGTTCTGCAATTTGTTCACTATTAAAACCATAATCTCTAATTAATTTTTTTGCTTGCCCTTCAAAAGCATACCATCTCCAACATTTACAACAACAAGGCCCACCTTCATGTGA
>CAYHTT010000031.1:0-2191 GCA_964359725.1 Candidatus Woesearchaeota archaeon
CTTTTTTGAACCTGCGTAGGCACTAAGCCACAGGATCTTAAGTCCTGCCCGTTTTCCAGAATCCGGGATTTACCTCTCCGGCATCCCCGCATAGAGAACTAGCAAATTATATAATTTATAAAACTTTCACTTTTTAACATCTTTAATTAAATCTTTTACACTTCTAGTTAGAAAATGCTCAATACAATAACCAAAAAATTGTGAATCATTTTGACATTGGTAACCAAATTCGGTTATTACCTTGCATTTACCTTTAACTAATCTGCAATTTTCACAATAACCTAGTCTAGATATTTTTGTTGAATCAGGCAAATAGAATTTTTTACATTTCTTACAAAGTAGTCTAAATTTAGGTTTTGGCATAAGCTTTTCTTTTTGATAACTTCTTAACATAATACTCAATTCTAGATTCAATATATTTTCTTTTACTTGAGGCACCAGAAATCATATTCGCTATTAAGCTATAATCTTCTTCCGCCAACCTTTTAGCTTCTTTCAGTAATGCAGGATTTACTTTTTCTTGCATACCAATTAGAATAATCTTATTTTATATAAATTTAACTAAAGCCTCTGGCAGGATTTGAACCTGCGACCCGCTGATTACGAATCAGCAGCTCTAACCATTGCTCCAATTATTTGTCTGAGCTACAGAGGCATTAACTTAATTTTTTCCTTATTTCCTCAAAACTATATCTTTTTTGACAATTATTACAAACTAGTTTTTTCTTTGAGTTCACTTTAACATAACTCCCGATTATCTTCTCTAAGAATGTAGTTTCTATTTTCTCTTTACAAACATCACATTTCATCATAATTAATCTAAACTAAATACTTATAAATATTTTTAATAAAATCATTTTTGTAAATATTATATTTTACTTACAAAATCTTTAAATACTAGTTAAATATTTAAACCCCAAGATATTGTGTTGATAGGGTGAATGAGACACAATATGTTGTAGTTATTAATTAGTCAAAACTCTACAAGAAATGAAATGCCCTTACTGCTTTCATGAAGAAACTAAAGTTGTAGATAAACGTGAAACAGCTGACTTAGATGTAACTAGAAGAAGGAGAGAATGTTTAAAGTGTAAGAAAAGATTTACAACTTATGAAAGAGTAGAAAGTTTAGATTTAATTATAATTAAGAAAGATGGAAGAAGAGAGGCATTTGATCGCGATAAATTAAAACGCGGCATAATAAAAGCTTGTGAAAAAAGACCAATAAGTTATGAACAAATTGAAAATTTTGTTGATAAAATAGAAGCTGAATTACGCAAACTAAAATCAAAAGAAGTTCCAAGTAAATTAATAGGAGAAAAAGTAATTAATGGTCTAAGGAAACTAGATAAGATAGCTTACATAAGGTTTGCTTCAGTGTATAGAAGCTTTGCTGACGTTACAGATTTTCAAAAAGAGTTAAAGGAATTAACTAAAAAATAAAAAAGGAGCAAGAAATGAAATCAAAAAGCTTAGATGAAGCATATAAAGAGCTTTACGAAGCTTATAAAATTTTGAAAGAAGAACTTAACGCTCTTAACGGAAAGAAGAGATAAAAGGTGACAAGATTGACTACAGATACAGGATTAGATACAATAGTCCAAACTTATACCCCTACTTATTCTAATGATGGTTATGGTAATTTATTCAAACGTCTTTATACTAAATCAGAATTAAATGTTTATGATATGTTTGAATATGAATTAAGAACTGCAGAAATCAAAGATAAAGATGGAAATACAAAATTTAAACAGGAAAATGTTGAAGTTCCAAAAGGTTGGTTAGATACCGCTACAAAGATAGTTGCTTCTAGATATTTTAAAAGAAAAAATGTTAAAGAAGAATACGGTGGAAATGCTGAAGGTTCTGAACAAAGTGTTAAACATTTAGTTCATAGGGTTTCTCATACATTAAGGAGTTACGGTGAAGAAAAAAAATATTTTAACTCAAAAGAAGAAGCAGATATATTTGAAGATGAATTAACCTACATTTTATTATCTCAAAGAGCAGCATTTAATTCTCCAGTATGGTTTAATTTAGGACTATTTCATGATTATGGCATAGTCGAAAAAACTGATGATGGTTTATACTACTGGGATTCTGAAACAGATTCAATAAAACAAAGTAAAGATTCTTATTCACATCCACAGGTTTCAGCATGTTTCATAAATTCTGTTGGAGATTATATGTT
>CAYHTT010000032.1:0-1747 GCA_964359725.1 Candidatus Woesearchaeota archaeon
CAACAAAAACAATAAATTTAAAAACTCGTAATTCTTGACTAAGCTAGAACTTAACGCTTATTCTAAATCCTAACTTAGTCATAAGTAAGTAAATTTGGGTATTTAAAAAGGTTTTGAAAATGCAAAAGAAAATAGAAAAAATTGTACCAGATACAAGCATAATAATAGAAGGCTTACTTTCAAAGAAATTAGAAAGTAAGGAACTTGAGGTAGATGAACTTATGATTCATGAAGCTGTCTTAGCAGAATTAGAGCATCAAGCTAATTACGGTAAATCTATAGGCTTAATTGGATTAGATGAATTAAAAAAAATTCGAGAATTAGCAGAAAAATTAGGTTTTACTTTAAGTTTTAAAGGTAAACGTCC
Organism: Candidatus Woesearchaeota archaeon; assembly: GCA_964359725.1. GTDB lineage: Archaea > Nanobdellota > Nanobdellia > SCGC-AAA011-G17 > GW2011-AR20 > CAYHTT01. The sequence goes on from CAYHTT010000032.1 coordinate 368, forward strand.
GGGTCCTATGGAAATTAAACATGCTTCTCTTGGTGAGATTGACTCATTAATAAGAGAATTAGCTTGGAATGAAGGAGCTACTTTAATTACAGGTGATAAAGTTCAAAGTAAAGTTGCAGAAGCTAAAGGATTAAGTGTTGTTTATATTGAACCAGTAATAAAAGCAAAAAAATTAACCATTGAAAAATATTTTGATAAAGAGACAATGTCTGTACATTTACGTGAAAATATAAGACCATACGCAAAAAAAGGCTCACCCGGAAATTGGAAATTTACTTACCTAAGTGAGAAAAAATTAACTCAAGAAGAAATTAATGAAATTGCAAAAGAAATAATTGAAGAAACAAAAATAAGAAAAGATGCTTTTATTGAAATTGAAAGACGCGGTAGTACAATAATACAATTAGAAAATTATAGAATTGTAATCACCAGGCCACCTTTATCAGATGCTCATGAAATAACTGCTGTAAGACCAATTAAAAAACTAAGTTTAGAGGATTATAAACTAAATGAAAAATTAATGAAAAGAGTTGCGGAGCAAGCAGAAGGTATATTAATAGCCGGCTCACCAGGTATGGGTAAATCTACTTTTGCTCAAGCCATAGCAGAATATTATGTAATCAAAGAAAAAACAGTTAAAACTATTGAAGCACCTCGTGATTTACAATTAAGTGATAATGTTACTCAATATGCTATCTCTCATAGTAGCTCGCAAGAAATTCATGATATCCTACTTTTAACAAGGCCAGATTACACAATATTTGACGAAATGCGTAATTTAGAAGATTTTAGATTATTTGCAGATTTAAGGTTAAGCGGAATAGGATTAATTGGGGTGGTGCATGCAGCTGATCCAATAGACGCTGTTCAAAGATTTATTGGTAAAACTGAATTAGGGGTTATTCCCCATATAATTGATACTGTAATTTTTATTAAAAATGGTTTGCTAAGTAAAGTTTTAAGTTTGCAAATGACTGTAAAAGTACCAAGTGGAATGATGGAAGCTGATTTAGCACGTCCAGTTGTAGAGGTAAGAGATTTTGAAACTAATAAATCAGAATTCGAAATTTATAGTTATGGTGAAGAAACTATAGTTGTTCCTGTTTCTAGAGAAATTACTGTTAGCCCAAGTAAAAGATTAGCTGCTATAAAAATAGAAGAAGAACTAAGAAAATTCAATCCTCAAATAAAAGCTGAATTAATTAGCGAGGATATGGCTAATATCCATGTGCCAGAAGAAGATATTGCCAGAGTAATAGGAAAAGAGGGTAAAACTATAGATGAACTTGAGCATAAACTAGGATTGCATTTAAATGTTAAACCTCTTGAAGTAAGTAAAGAAAATATACCATATAAAATTCATGAGGATAATAAATTTAT
>CAYHTT010000033.1:0-1664 GCA_964359725.1 Candidatus Woesearchaeota archaeon
AAAATATTAAATAAAAAATCTTTAGTTTTTTGTTTTGATGAAATAGATAAATTAACTAATTATGATATATTATATTTTATCTTAGAGGATATTTACAGAAAAACAATAATATTAATAACAAATGAAAAATCTTGGGCTAATGCATTAGATTTAAGATTAAAATCAAGACTTTATCCAGAGTTACTAGAATTTCGTCCTTATAGTTATGAAGAAACTCTTGATATATTAAAACAACGTTTAGAATATACTTTTGTTCCAAATGTTTTTGAAAAAAATTGCTTAGATGAAATAGCAAAAAAGACTTTTGAATTAGGTGATATTCGTGCTGGGATTTATTTATTAAAAGAATCAGGAGAGCAGGCTGAATCTCGTTCTAGTAAAAAAATTATTTTACAAGATGTTGAAAATGCAATTAAAAAATTAACTGAGTTCAAGATCAAAAGTTCAAAGGATTTAGATATTGAACAAATTGAATTACTTAACTTAGTTAAGGCAAATTCTGGTAAATCGGCATCTGAAATTTATAAACTTTATAATAAAGATATAAGCTATAAAACATTTAGAAGAAGATTAGAGTCATTACAAGATGCTAAACAAATTAATCTAGAAGAAAAAAGAAAAGGCAACCAAGGAAAAATTACTTATGTATACTTTGGTGTTAGTAAAAAATTAAGCGAATTCTAAAATATATTTTATAGTATACTGGTCATAAAGGACAACTGCGCAGCTAGAGTTTATAAATAAAAATAACTTATTATAGTAAAGAGGTGGTAAAAATGAATTATGAATGGCCAAAATATTCTAGACTTATTGAAGAGATTTCTAGTCATATTTTATTAAACTTAGATTATAGAGATTTCGAAAAAAGAACTTTTAGCTTGAAAAGATATTTGGAAAATGAACATTTATAATAAAAAATATTTAGATGAGTTACAAGAGGATGATGAAATTTCAGTTGGGGAAGAGGGTTTTATGCGTGGTTATATAGATGCATTTCAAAAAGATTAAAATATTTTAAGCAACTTCTTTTCCTTTTGTAAATAATTTTAATGTTGGATCATGAAATTTTGGAGTTTGAATAATATCAAATAATCTTAACTGAGGTTGAAGTGGTATGCCTTGAAATTCTCTTTTAGATGATCTTTCATCACATGGTATTTGGTATTGACAAAAATTACAATGTCTACCCCAATGTGGATATACATTTAAATATGGATCATTTATTATAGATTCTAATGTACTAAGAGTATTATTTAATTCATAATAATCTTGATTACTTCTATGGGTAACTGGTAACATAATTTCTCGTTTAACATTATAATATTCTAAATTTACTTTTTCACTAATATAATCAGGATTCCCACCCCAAGATTTACGATCTTCTTCACTTACACCACAAATTCTAGCAAATTCTTCATCCCAGTGGGCAAAACAACAGAACGCTAATGCATAAAATGTAAATTGTGGGAAATGTTTAAGCTGTAATAGTCTCGGTAGAGACATACCTGTTTTATATTCTCTTATAGTATAGTTTCTTCTGATTTCATCTATTCTAACATTAAACGATCTTCCATTTAACATAAATTTTCTTGAATATTCTACATAAAGTGGTGGTTCTTCGCTAGCACATTTATTATAAGTTTTTATGCATAATTCTTCTATAA